>JBKOWB010000054.1:0-5715 GCA_046724195.1 Actinomycetota bacterium | reverse complement strand
GCGCGCAAGGACGTTTACCTGCGTACGAGCGGCAACCAGTGGTACGTCGAGCAGCGTGCCGGCGGCGCCGACGGCGTATCGCACTTCTTCGAATACGACAGCGAGGAGGCGGCGCTGGACACCGTGCGCGCGTTGCTCGTCGGGCCCGACGAGTGGCGCGAGCTGTCCGTCCGGCCGCCGGAGCGATGAGGTCCTACGCCGCTTCCCGCTCGTCGTTGTGCCGGGCCGTGAGCGGTCCGCGGCCGCGCGGCACGAGCCGCAGCTGCGGCGCGGGCGGCGCGACTTCGGATTCGTCGTCGTCCTCGAACCGGGCTCGCCAGCCCGAGCCGCCCGCCGCCCGCGCGCCGGGCGGCCGGGCGGTGCCGGCGGTGACCCGCGACAGCGCCACGACCAGCAGGTATCCGAGGATCACGAAACCGTGGCTGACCAGCCGGGTGCCGTCGACACGGTCGGCCGTCAGGTCGTTGACGGAAAGCACCAGCAGCATGCCCACGAACGCGCTGAGCATAGGCACGAGGCCGGTGGGGCGGTTGCGGCGCAACGCGATGAAGAGGTATCCGGCGCCGACCGCCACATTCCAAGCGGCGGACTCGTGCCAGAGGTGACCGGGAGTGGCATCGACGGTGCCGTGCAGATGATCGCCGGTCGCGCCACCGCCGACCTGCGCCAGGCCGAGGATGAGCTGCACGGCACCGACCGCGGCGAGTGCCACGAACAACGCGGTGGCGACCTGCGCCCTGGTGGGACGCCACTGCCGCCGCGCGGGCCGCTCGGACAGCGCGGCCAGGATCGCCTGGCTGAGATCCCGCGGCGAGGCGGCCAACCTCGTACGCGTCAGCCGATTGACCGTCGCCGCCCGGTCCAGCCACTCCCGGCAGCCGGCGCAGCCGGCCAGGTGCTCCTCGACGCCGGGCCGGTCGGCCGGGTCGTCCTCGCCGTCCAGCTGCGCAGACAGCATCTCGCGCCACCGCTCACACGCCATACCCGATAGTCGCCCGGCGGCCGAGTTTAGTTCCCGGCGATCGGATCAGCGCAGGTCGGGAGGTTGCACCGTAGGCCGCAGCGGCTGATCGCCGGTACCGCCCATGAGCCGCTTGCGTTCCCGGAACGCGCGCAGGTTGGCGGTGTTGCCACAGGTGCTCACGTCGTGCCAGACGCCGCTGTTGTTGCGGGACGTGTCGAAGAAGGCGGCCCGGCAGTCGACGTTGTGGCAGAGCTTGAGCCGCGGCCAGAGGCCGGCCTGCTGCGCCAGTAGGGCCTCGGCCCACAGTGCCGATGCCAACCACCGGGTGCCGCGGCCGGTAGGCACGATCCGGACCCAGCCGTCCGAGTCGGGCACCAGGCTGACCGGGACGTCGGCCGGCGGCAACGCGCCGTCCGGCTCCTGGTTGCGGCCGCCGGCCTGCACGACGTTCTCGAACGTGGTCCGGAGCCGGCGCAGCGAGCGCATATCGGTGGAGGAGAGCAGCAGGACCGGTGCCGGAAGGCCGGACGTGCGAGACCAGGTGGTGAGCGCTTCGCTCAGCCAGCGCTGGGCGTCGTCGGGCAGCGCCAGGAGGTCCGGGCCGTACGACATCGTCGCCCGGGTGTTGAGCAGATCCTGGACGAGCGCAAGGCCGGCGGGCGCCTCGCGAACGCCGTGCCTCGCACTGGCCTTCCATGACATAGCCAAAGCGTACTTGACTCTTTTTCATCATAGTGTGGAGCCGTCATCTGTTCGGCGTAGATGCAAAATCCTCCACCCAGTGCAGTGGATCCACGACAGCGAGCTTCTCGCCATCGATTCACGGCTTAATTTAACTTGTAAGCCTGTTCACCTTGTGAACCCCGGGCATCGATGTCCGAAGATGTTTCCCGAGCGGCGCGCGCTTCCCCCACCGCCTGGAACCCAAGGATGCCCCGTGCCCCAAAAGCGCCTGAAAAACACATTGGCCGCCATTCTCGGCGTGGCCACCGTCGCCGCCGTCGGCCTCGCGATGAGGCCCGCCAACAGCGCCGTCATCCCGCAGGCCGCCGCGCCGTTCAAGGTGCTCGCCTTCTACGACGTCGACAGCGGCGACGCGGCCCACAACGACTTCGTCCTCGAAGCCCGGGATTGGTTCCCCAGGACCGGCGCCCAGTACGGCTTCACCTGGGAGGGGACGACCGACTGGGGTCGCCTGGCAGGTGATCTCTCCCAGTACAAGGTCGTCATGTTCCTGGACGATGCTCCACACTCCACCGACCAGCAGGCCGGCTTCCAGCGTTATATCCAGAACGGCGGCGCCTGGCTCGGCTTCCACGTCAGCGCGTTCACCACCAACGCGAACGCGTGGAGCTGGTACTACAACACGTTCCTCGGCTCCGGCAGCTTCCAGACCAACACCTGGGGGCCGACCGCCGAGACACTCAAGGTCGAGGATCGCAACCATCCGTCCACCGCCGGCCTTCCCGCGACGATCCAGTCCTCGGTCAGCGAGTGGTACTCGTGGAGTAGGGACCTGCGGCAGAACCCGAGCATCGACATCCTGGCGTCGATCGACGGGTCCAGCTTCCCGGTCGGTACCGACCCCAACCAGCAGTGGCGGAGCGGGTTCTACCCGATCATGTGGACGAACAAGAATTACAAGATGCTGTACGCCAACTTCGGCCACAACGGCATGAACTACAGCACCAACACGCGCACGTCGTCCACATTCGACAGCGCCCAGCAGAACCAGTGGCTGATCAACGGCATCCTGTGGCTGGGCGGGGCCGGCGGCACCACGCCACCCACGACCGGGCCGATCTCGCCCACAGCCTGGTACGCGGTCGTCAACAAGAACAGCGGCAAATGCGTCGACGCTCGCGCCGGCGGCACCACGAACGGCACCGCGATCCAGCAGTACACCTGCAACGGCACGAACGCCCAGCAGTACCAGTTCGCACCGACGAGCGGCGGCTTCGTACGGATCAACAACCACGGCAACAGCAACCAGGTGCTCGACGTGACCGATGTGTCGACGGCCGACAACGCCCGGATCCAGACGTGGTCGTACGCGGGTGGCAACAACCAGCAATGGCAGCCGGTGTCCGAGGGCGGCGGGTATTACCACTTCGTCAACCGCAACAGCGGCAAGTGCCTCGACACCCCGGGCGCGTCCCTGGCCGACGGTGTCCAGCTCGTCCAGTACACCTGCAACGGTACGGGCGCGCAGTCGTTCCGCCTCCAGTCACTCCTCAACTAGTACCGGTCGGGCCGGAACTCGTCGCGCGGGCGCGTAGCAGCAGACCGAGTGCCAGCGCGGTGCGCTGCTCGGCGCCGTTCGCGTCGTCCAACATCGCCAGCGCGCGGCCGGTCTCGGCGGCGACCTCGGGATCGACCGGCGCCCGCTCGACCATGGCCAGGAACAGCAGGCCGAGGTCGTGACCGTCGGCGAGCGTACGGCGGATCGCCTCTGTGGAGGCGCCGGCCGTCACCGAATCGGCCAGCGCCACCACGTCATGGTCGACGTGGTGGCGCAGCGCGGCCAGGTAAAGGCCACGCTTGCTGCCGAACGTCTTGTAGAGGCTGCCGCGATGCACGCCGAGATGATTGACCAGGTCATCGACGGACGTGCCGTCGTAACTGCGCCGCGCGAACAACTCCACGGCCGCCCGGATAACCTGCTGCCCCTCGAACCCCCGTGGCCTGCCCATGGCTAGACACTAGAACAGTCGTTCCTAAACGGCAGATGACCGCCGCCCTGCAGCGCTCCGGATCTTTGCTGTCGCATCCACCGGGTAGCGTGTGGGCGTGCGGAAGATCTTCACGTTCGTGGCGGCCGCCGGGGTCGCGTTGACACTGGTCGCTGGCTGCGGTTCGAGCGGCGCGGATACGGCAGCGCCGGCTCCGTCCGTACCGTCGCTGTCCGCCGTGCCCACGACGGTGGCCGAGCCGTCGTCCCCGGCCGCACCGACGTCCTCCGCCGAACCGGCGCCGTCCTCGCCGGCCGCACCGACGTCCTCCGCCGAACCGACGCCGTCCTCGCCGGCCGCACCGACGTCCTCCGCCGAACCGACGCCGTCCTCGCCGTCGCCCACCGCGACGGCGCCGGACAAGCTCCGGACCGGCGACAAGGGCCAGGCGGTCCTGGCACTACAGCGGCGCCTGAACGACCTCGGGTATTGGAACGGCAAAGCCGACGGCACGTTCGGCCCGCTCACCCAGCAGGCCGTGTTCGCGCTGCAGAAGGCCGCGGGGCTGAGCCGCGACGGTGTCGTCGGCCCCAAGACCCAAAAAGCTCTGGACCAGGGGGTACGCCCGAAGGCCAAGAGCACCAAGGGCCACGTCGTCGAAATCAACCTGAGGCGACAGGTGCTGATGTTCGTGGACGACGGCAAGGTCAGCCAGATCTTCAACACGTCGACCGGCTCGAACGAGCATTACGAATACCAGGGCAACACATACCTGGCCGACACCCCAGCCGGCCACTTCACCGTGTCCCGGCAGATCGACGGCTGGCGCAACGGCCCGCTCGGCCCGATGTGGCGGCCGAAATACTTCAACGGCGGCATCGCCGTGCACGGGGCTTACAGCGTGCCTCCGTGGCCGGCGTCGCACGGCTGCGCGCGGGTGACGATCTCGGCCATGAACTGGATCTGGAGCAACGACATGCTGCCGAGGAAGACGAAGGTCTGGGTCTACTGACTATCCGTCGATCCGAGTGATGTTGCGGATCTTGTTCGACGCGTCCAGCGCCGCCACCTTGTATGCCTCGGACAGCGTCGGGTAGTTGAACACCGTGTCGACCAGGTAGTCGACCGTGCCGCCGCAACCCATCACGGCTTGCCCGATGTGGATGATGTCGGTGGCGGCGGTACCGAAGACATGCACGCCGAGTAACTTGCCCGAATCTGGCGAGACGAGCAGCTTGAGCATGCCGTACGAGTCGCCGACAATCTGGCCCCGAGCCAGCTCGCGGTACCGGGCGATGCCCACCTCGAACGGCGTCGAGCTGTCGGTCAACTGGTCCTCCGTTGCGCCGACGAAGCTGATCTCCGGGATCGTGTAGATGCCGATCGGCTGCAGCTCATGCATCTCGCGAACCGGTTCACCGCAGGCGTGCTGGGCCGCCAGGCGACCCTGCTCCATCGACGTCGACGCGAGCGCCGGGAAGCCGATGACGTCGCCGACCGCATAGATGTTGTCGACCTTGGTCCGGTAATTCAGGTCGACCTCGATCCGGCCGCGCCGGTCGGCCTCCAGCCCGGCCGCCTCGAGCGCGAGGTCGTCGGTCTGTCCTTGCCGGCCCGCCGAGTACATCACGGTGTCGGCGACGATCTTCTTGCCGCTCTTGAGGATGCACAGCGCGGCGGTCTGGTGGCGCTCGACCGCGGCGACCTCCTCCCCGAACCGGAACGTCACGGACAGGTCGCGCAGGTGGTATTTGAGGGACTCGACGATCTCGTCGTCGCAGAAGTCCAGCATCTTGTCGCGGCGCTCGACCACGGTGACCTTGGTGCCGAGCGCGGCGAACATGGACGCGTACTCCATGCCGATCACCCCGGCGCCGACCACGACCATCGACCGTGGCACCGCCTGCAGGTTGATCCCGCCGTCGGAGTCGACGATCGTACGGTCGTCGAAGTCGACGCTGTCCGGCCGCGCCGGGCGCGTACCCGCCGCGATGATGATCTTGTCCGAGGTGACCCTGCTCTCCCGGCCGGATCCGGCGTCCACCCAGATCGCATGCGCATCGGCGAACCGGCCCACAC
>JBKOWB010000406.1:0-6410 GCA_046724195.1 Actinomycetota bacterium | reverse complement strand
GACGATGATCGAGTCGCACGCGGCCGCCGCGGTGGTCCGCGGAGCGGTGGAGCTCGGCGCCCGGCTGGGCGCGCGGGTTGTCGCTGAGGGCGTGGAAACGGCTGAGCAGCGTGCCGCGCTGATCGCCCTGGGCTGCACGGCGGCGCAGGGTTACCACTTCTGCCAGCCACTACCGGCGGACAAGATCGTCTCGGCGTTGCGGCAACTTGCCGAGGCGGCGCCCGCCAAGGTCCTCCCCCTACGGGCGGACGACGCCTCCTGATCGCGGGCGACCGGGACCGGCGGCGATCTTGGCGGCTGGTGGCCCCAATCGGGGCCGACCGGCGCCAAGATCTTCAGGACTCACGTAGCCGCCGAGCGGTATGTCCGGGAGTCCTCCTGACACGTCCCACGGCTAACGTGGCTACATGGCCAACCGTCTCGCCACCGCCACCAGTCCGTACCTGCTCCAGCACGCCGGCAACCCAGTCGACTGGTGGCCTTGGTCCGGGGACGCGTTCGCCGAGGCGAAGCGGCGCGACGTACCGGTGCTGATCTCCGTCGGATACGCGGCGTGCCACTGGTGTCACGTGATGGCGCACGAGTCGTTCGAGGACGACGCCATCGCCAAGGTGATCAACGACAACTTCGTGGCGATCAAGGTGGATCGCGAGGAGCGGCCCGACGTCGACGCCGTCTACATGACCGCTACCCAGGCCATGACGGGACAGGGCGGCTGGCCCATGACGGTCTTCGCGACCCCGGACGGGGAGCCGTTCTTCTGCGGCACGTATTTCCCCAAGCCCTCCCTCGCGCGGCTGCTCGACTCCGTCGGCACAGCCTGGCGCCGCCAGCGCGAGGACGTGGTCAAGCAGGGCAGCGCCGTGGTCCAGGCCATCGGGGGCGCTCAGCTGGTGGGCGGCCCGACCGCGCCGATCTCCGCGGGCCTGCTCGACGCCGCAGCCGGCCAGCTCGCCAAGGACCATGATCAACGGTACGGGGGATTCGGCGGTGCCCCGAAATTTCCGCCCCACATGGACCTGATCTTCCTGCTGCGCCACCATCAGCGGACCGGCTCGGCGGAGTCTCTTGAGATCGTCCGGCACACCGCCGAGCAGATGGCCCGCGGTGGCATCTACGATCAGCTCGCCGGTGGTTTCGCCCGGTACGCGGTAGACGCCACCTGGACCGTGCCGCATTTCGAGAAGATGCTGTACGACAATGCGCTGCTGTTACGGGTCTACACCCAGCTCTGGCGGCTCACCGATGATCCGCTGGCGCGCCGGATCGCGGACGAGACCGCGGCGTTCCTGCTCCGCGACCTGGCCACGCCCGCGGGCGGTCTGGCCTCGGCGCTGGACGCCGACACGGACGGCGTTGAGGGCCTCACCTACGCCTGGACGCCCGCCCAGCTGATCGAGGCCCTGGGAGAGGAGGACGGCAACTGGGCGGCGGACCTGTTCCGGGTCACGTCGACCGGATCGTTCGAGCACGGCAGCAGCGTGCTGGTGCTGGCGCGCGACATCGACAACGCAGCGCCCGAACTGGTCGCCCGCTGGCGAGATGTCCGCTCCCGGCTGCTCGCGGCGCGCGAACGGCGTCCGCAGCCGGCCCGCGACGATAAGGTGGTGGCGTCCTGGAACGGGCTGGCCGTGACCGCACTGGCCGAGCACGGGCTACTGACCGGGTCCGCGGCCTCGTCGGATGCGGCGGCGGAGATCGCCGAGGTGCTGGCGTCGCGTCACCTCGTGGACGGGCGGCTGCGCCGCGTCTCCCGCGACGGCGTGGTTGGCGAACCGGCCGGCGTACTGGAGGATTACGGCGCTGTCGCGGAGGCGTTCTGCACCGTGCACCAGCTCACCGCCGACGGCCGGTGGCTGTCGCTGGCCCGGCACGTGCTCGACGTGGCGCTGGCCCACTTCGGGACCGGCGAGGGCGGGTTCTACGACACCGCCGACGACGCCGAGAAGCTGGTCGCCCGGCCCGCGGATCCGACGGACAATGCCACGCCGTCAGGGCTGTCCGCGATCTGCGCGGGCCTGGTCGGCTTGGCCGCCCTGACCGGCGAGTCAAACTATCGCCAAGCTGCCGACGCGGCGCTGACGACCGTCGCGCAGCTGATCGGCGGGCATCCGCGCTTCGCCGGCTACTCCGCGGCCGTGGCCGAAGCCGCGCTGGCCGGCCCGTACGAGATCGCGATCGCCACCACCGATGGGGCCGGCGACCCGCTCGTCGCGGCCGCGCACCGGCACGCGCCGCCCGGTGCGGTCGTGGTCGCGGGCGAGCCGGACCGGCCGGGCGTGCCGCTGCTGGCCGATCGCCCCTTGATCGACGACGCGTCCACGGCGTACGTCTGCCGGGGCTTCGTCTGCGACCGCCCGGTGACAACGGTGGAAGGGCTGGTCGCCCGGCTCGCGCAGTGAATGCGGCGCCGCCGGCTGGGGGAGGGTGACCGGTCGCCGCACGGCCAGGCCCCGGAGCCGGGTTGAGTTGGCCGCGGCCGGTGCGGGCGCGGCGGGTGGCTCGCGGGCTGAGCTGCGGCGTCGCTAGGCTGGCGGCGACATGGATACCCGAACCGGTCTGCCCGTAGTCGGCATGGTGGGCGGCGGCCAACTGGCCCGGATGACCCATCAGGCCGCGATCTCCCTCGGCCAGTCGCTGCGCGTGCTGGCCGAATCGCCCGATGACAGCGCCGCGCTCGTCGCCGCCGACGTGCGGATCGGCACGCATACCGATCTGGCCGCGCTGCGCGAGTTCGCGAAGGGTTGCGAGGCGGTCACGTTCGACCATGAGCATGTGCCGACCGCGCACGTCGTCGCACTGGAGACCGAGGGCGTCAAGGTCTACCCGGGTGCGAGCGCGCTCGTGTACGCGCAGGACAAGCAGCGGATGCGGGAGCGGCTCACCGAGCTCGGCGCACCGGTGCCCCGGTGGCGGGCCGTCGCTTCGGTGGACGACATCGAGGCGTTCGCGGATGGCACCTGGCCTGTGGTGGCCAAGGCCAGCCGCGGCGGCTACGACGGGCGCGGCGTGTGGGTGTTGTCCTTCCCCGCGGACGCGGACGAGTTGGTCGGCTCCGGCACGCCGCTGATCGTCGAGGAGCGGGTGCCGCTGCTGCGCGAACTCGCGGTCCTGGTGGCGCGGTCGCCGTTCGGGCAGGTAGCCGCGTACCCGGTCGTCGAGACGGTGCAGCGCGGCGGGATCTGCGTCGAGGTCCTGGCGCCGGCGCCCGGTCTACCGGAGAACCTTGCGATCAAGGCCCAGCAGCTGGCCATCGATCTTGCCCACGAGCTCGGCGTCGTCGGGCTGCTCGCGGTCGAACTGTTCGAGACGGCCGACGGCATCCTCGTCAACGAACTCGCGATGCGCCCACACAACTCCGGCCACTGGACGATCGAAGGTGCGCGTACGTCGCAGTTCGAGCAGCACCTGCGGGCCGTGCTGGACTACCCGATGGGCGAGACGTCGCTGACCGTGCCGGCCGTCGCGATGGCGAACGTCCTCGGCGGACGGCCCGGCGGTATCTCCCTCGACGAGCGCGTGCACCACCTGTTCGCGGATGACCCGGGCGCGCGGGTGCACCTCTACGGCAAGCAGACCCGGCCCGGCCGCAAGATCGGCCACGTTACGGTGCTCGGCGACGACATGACGTCGGTACGCGCCCGGGCCGCGCGCGCCGCCCGTTGGCTGCAGGAAGGCGAGTAATGGCACCGGTCGTCGGCATCATCATGGGCAGCGATTCGGATTGGTCCACGATGGAGGCCGCCGCCGAGGCGCTCGCGGAGTTCGAAGTGCCATTCGAGGTGGGTGTGGTGTCCGCCCACCGCACAGTCCGGAAGATGGTCGACTACGCGACGTCCGCCGCCGACCGCGGCCTCCAGGTCATCATTACCGGCGCCGGGGGAGCCGCCCACCTTCCCGGCATGGTCGCCGCCATGACGCCGCTGCCGGTGATCGGCGTACCTGTTCCGTTGAAATACCTGGACGGCATGGATTCGCTGCTGTCGATCGTGCAGATGCCCGCCGGCGTGCCGGTGGCGACCGTGTCCATCGGCGGCGCGCGCAACGCGGGCCTGCTGGCGGTCCGCATCCTCGGCGCGTCGGATCTGGTGCTGCGCAAGAAGATGGCCGACTTCCAGTCCGGCTTGGAGCAGGCGGTCGCGAAGAAAGACGAGGCGCTGCGCGCACGTTTGATGCACTAAGGGTGCTTGAACGCACGGATTGCGCCCGTCGTTGTCGAGGGCGCCGAAAATGACCAGGCGCGGCCGTAGTCGTTTTCGGTGTCCTCGACAACGACCTGAAGGGGCGCAATCCCCGCCGAGCGGAGCGAGGCCATCCAACTCAGCGCATACGGACCAGAGCGCCGCGGACCCGTTCCTGGGTGCGGCGACGGTTCTCGTTCGTGGCGCCGAGGAGGAGCAACACCACGCCGATCGGTACCAGCACCAGCCACGGGCCGACCAGCGTCACCGCGAAGTGGATGGCGGCGATCGCGGTCGCGATGGCGCCGACGACCACCGGGGCCTGCTGTTGTAGCCGCGAGCCGACGATGAGCGTGGCGACCGCGCCGAGCAGCAGTAACAGCTCGCGCAGGTCGCCCGCGTCGGTGGCCAGCACGATGCCGATCGTCGGGACGAACGCGGCGAGCAGCGCCGGGCCGTACGCGGCCCAGCTGCTCAGGTCCGGCCGCTGGCGCGCTTCGACGGTGCCCGCGAGCAACGCCAGCGCGGCGAACGGGAGCGTGTACGCCTCGGGCACTACCACGTTGGAGAGTGTCATGAACAGCCACCAGGCCACGACCTCGAAGCCGATCGCCATCCAGAACAGCGCGCGCCGCTGGTTGTGCGTACGACCGGGCCGGCCCACCGCCAAGCCCAGCACAGCACCCCACGCCGCCAGCAAGGCGGCCAGGTGCGCCGGCGAGTTGTACGCCAGCGCGCCCGCCAGCAGCGCCGACGCGTAACCGCTCCACTCCACGGTCGTGGCCTCGCGCCGGTACTGCGGCAACCCGAGGCGCGGCAGCGTCGACTCGAGAATCAGCAGCGCGGCGCCCACGGCCAGCACGCCGAACGCCGCCCAGGCCGGGGTCAGCCCGGCCACGAGCGCGACGGTCAGCACGAAGAACTGGCCCATGAAAGCGGCGAACAGCCAGCCGAGGATGCGCGCATGCTGGGTGCGCCCGCCCAACGCGGCGACCAGGCCGACGCCGATGGCGCTGCCCAGCGTGAACAGCGTGAGCGGCTTGGTGGCCAGGCTTCCGGCGAGCCCGGCGCCGCCGGCGAGCAGGCCGAGCACGAAGACCAGGTTGCGGGTGCCGCGCAGCAGCGGCGCACGAGTAGCCACCGGCGGTGGCGTCAGCGCCAGTCCCAACATCGAGATGGTGAACACCACCAGCGCGGCCGAAGTCGACGCCGGCCAGGGTGCGCGCAGCGCGATCGGCGCGATGAGCAGCGTGATCGCCAGGCCCGGCAGGATCACCGGCACGGACTCGGCGGGCTTGCCGCCGAAGCCCATCGCCGCGAGCGCCGCCGCCACCGTCAGCAGCACGGCGGCCAGCACGCTGGTGGCGTCGACGTTGCCGGCCGCGGGGCTCGTCAGCGCCGCCACCGGGCCTTCCCAGACGTGACGGATCTGCTCGAGCGGGTCGAAGAGCGCGGCCTTCAGTGCCGGCGCGATGGAGATCAGCGCCAACACCGTCGGCAGGATCGCGACGACGACCGCGCCGGTGGCCGGGTCGACGAGCCAGCGCCCGCGCAGCCCACTCGGGCGGATCTCGATCCACCGCGGTCGCCGGTAGCCGCCGCCGGCCCACGAGCGCACCGGGGCAACGGTGAGCCCGGGCGCCTGCGTTGCGCCGCGCAGCATCTCGGCGATGACGCCCAGCAGCGCGGCCGCGGCCGCGTACAACGCGGTGGGGTAAGCCGTGGGCAGCGACGCGATCGCGGTGATCGTGGCGCCCCCCACCAGGCCCACGGTGGCCCATGGCAGGTACTGCGGGATCCAGCGCCCGGTGACCGCCAGCACGGCCAGGCTGAGGCTGGAGGCGGCCAGCGCCGCGGTGAGCACGATCTGCCCGGACTGGCCCTGGTCGGCAGCGCCGGCGGCGAAGACGCCGGGCACGGCCAGCAGCACGCCGAGCGTGGCGGCGCCGCCGATCTGCGCCCGGTGCCGAGGCATGCCGGTGTCGTCGAGCGCCAGGTTGCGCGGATCGGTGGCCGCGCTCGCCTCCGGCCAGTCCTGCGGGTCGGGCCCGTACGCCGCGGTTATCGGACCCACGTCGATGCGGGACAGCGCGGCCACCAGCGTGCCGATCATGACGATCAGCGCCAGGGCGATCGCGGTCGACCATGGACGGACCAGGGCGGCGCCCACGTAATGCAGCGACACCAACGCTGTCTCTTATACACATCTCCGAGCCCACGAGACTCCAG
>JBKOWB010000267.1:0-7335 GCA_046724195.1 Actinomycetota bacterium | reverse complement strand
GGGGAGGGCGAGGGCATGACCGAGTGCACCGAGCGCAACGAGGGCCGCGAGGGCATGCCTAAGGAGGCGAGGGCATGACGACAGAGTCGAATACGGCTGGTCAGAGCGCGAGCACGACCCCGCAGCAGCGGGACCGGCGCTCGTCTGGCGGCGGTGTGCGGGGCTGGTTCGGCCGGCAGTCGGTACCGGTGCGAGCGGTGATCATCATCGTCGTGGTGGTGGGCGCCTACCTGCTGCCGTACCTGGGTCAAGTGCCCTTGATCGGTCCGCAGCTCATCACGGAGGGCGTCGACTGGCCGAGCGCGCTGTTCAACATGTCGTACTACGTGTTGCTGGCGCTGGGTCTAAACGTGGTGGTCGGCTTCGCGGGCCTGCTGGACCTGGGCTATGTCGGGTTCTTCGCGGTGGGCGCGTACACGGTGGCGTTGCTGACGTCGCCGGACAGCGTGCTGCACACGGAGTGGGCCTGGCTGGCGGCGTTGCCGGTCGCGGTGGCGATCGCGATGTTGTCGGGCCTGATCCTGGGCTGGCCGACGCTGCGGTTGCGCGGCGACTATCTGGCAATCGTGACGCTGGGCTTCGCCGAGATCATCCGGATCTTCGCGACGAGCTCGGAGACGTTGCGCGGCGATCGGGGCTTCGCCAACATCCCGCACCCGCCGGGCACGTTGCCCGACGGCAAGCCGATCTTCGGCGTGGCGGACGCGACACCGTACTTCTGGCTCGGCCTCTCGGTGATCATCCTGGTGATCCTGGGCGTGCGGAACCTGGACCGCAGCCGGGTCGGCCGTTCGTGGCTCGCCGTCCGCGAGGATGAGGAAGCCGCCGAGATCATGGGCGTGCGGACGATCAAGTACAAGCTGTGGGCGTTCGCGATCGGCGCGTTCATCGGCGGCCTGGGCGGCGTGATGTTCGCCGGCGAGCAGGGCTTCATGAACTCGGGCACGTTCGTGCTGCAGTTCTCGATCCTGGTCCTGGCGGGCGTGGTCATGGGTGGGTCGGGCAACATCGCCGGCGCCATCCTGGGCGGTGCGCTGATCTCGTACATCCCGGACCGGTTGCGTGGCATCACCGATCCGATCTTCCACACGGACCTGTTCGGGTTCCGGTTCGCGATCTTCGGCCTGGTGATCATCGCCATCATGATTTTCCGGCCGCAGGGTCTGATCCCGAGCCGGCGCCGCGCTATGGAGCTCAAGGACCGCGCGAGGGAGGTGGCTCCGATTGAGTGAGCGCAGCGAACGAACGATCGAGCTCAGTGTGATCGTCGCGGAGCGAAGCGGAGCGACGGCATGAGCGAGCCACACATCGATACGCCGCAGGAGCTGGACGCCTCCGATGCGCGTCCGGTCGACCGGCCCATACCCACCGGCGGCCGTCGCCGGCATGCCGCGGAGGCGGTGCCGCCGCCGGAAGCCGGCCACGCCCTGCTCGACGTGGACCACGTGACCTTGCGCTTCGGCGGTGTGGTGGCGCTCAACGACGTGAGTTTCAGTCTCCGCGAGGGCGAGATCTTCGGCCTGATCGGCCCGAACGGCGCCGGCAAGACCACCTGCTTCAACGCGATGACCGGCGTGTACCGGCCGACGAGCGGCGGCATCTGGTTCCGGGGCCAGTCGATCGTCGGCAAGCGCAAGCACGAGATCACCCGCAGTGGGATCGCGCGTACATTCCAGAACGTGCGGCTGTTCCCGGAGATGACCGCGCTGGAGAACGTGATGGTGGGCGCGGACGCCCACCACAAGACCAGCGTGATCGCGGCGTTGTTCCGGCTGCCGCGGCATTGGCGCGAGGAGCGGTCGGGCCGGGAACGGTCGATGGAGCTGCTGCGCTTCGTGGGCATCGAGCGCCGAGCCGGCGAGGTGTCGCGGAGCCTTTCGTACGGCGAGCAGCGCCGGCTGGAGATCGCGCGGGCTCTCGCCACGAATCCGGCGCTGTTGTGCCTGGACGAGCCGGCGGCGGGCTTCAACCCGGCGGAGAAGGCGGATCTGCTCGCCCTGATCCGCCGGATCCGCGACACCGGGGTGACGATCCTGCTGATCGAGCACGACATGCGGCTGGTGATGGGCGTGACGGACCGGATCGTCGTGCTGGAGTTCGGCAAGAAGATCGCCGAGGGCACGCCCCACGAGGTGCGGGACAACCCGGCGGTCATCGCGGCGTACCTGGGAGAGCCGACCGATGCTGCTTGAGCTGGAGAACGTGACGCTGCTGTACGGCCGCATCCAGGCCCTGCACGGCATCAGCCTGACCGTGGGCGAGGGTGAGATCGTGGCCCTCATCGGCGCGAACGGGGCCGGCAAGACCACCTGCTTCAACGCGATGACCGGCGTGTACCGGCCGACCAGCGGCGCGATCCGCTTCCAGGGCGGGTCGATTGTCGGCAAGAAGAAGCACGAGATCACCCGGTCCGGGATCGCCCGCACGTTCCAGAACGTGCGGCTGTTCCCGGAGATGACGGCGCTGGAGAATGTGATGGTGGGCGCGGACGCGCACCACAAGACCAGTGTGGTCGGCGCGCTGTTCCGGCTGCCGCGGCACTGGCGCGAGGAGCGTCAGGGCCGGGAACGGTCGCTGGAACTGCTGCGCTTCGTTGGTATCGAACGGCGGGCGGGGGAGGTGTCCCGGAACCTTTCGTACGGCGAGCAGCGCCGGCTGGAGATCGCCCGGGCGCTGGCGACGAACCCGACGCTGCTGTGCCTGGACGAGCCGGCCGCCGGGTTCAACCCCGCGGAGAAGGATAGTTTGCTCCAGCTGATCCGCCGGATCCGCGACACCGGGGTGACGATCCTGCTGATCGAGCACGACATGCGGCTGGTGATGGGCGTGACGGACCGGATCGTCGTGCTGGAGTTCGGCAAGAAGATCGCCGAGGGTACGCCGCACGAGGTGCGGGACAACCCGGCGGTCATCGCGGCGTACCTGGGAGTGCCGACCGATGCTGCTTGAGCTGGAGAACGTGACGCTGCTGTACGGCCGCATCCAGGCCCTGCACGGCATCAGCCTGACCGTCGGCGAGGGTGAGATCGTGGCGCTCATCGGCGCGAACGGCGCCGGCAAGTCGACCACGATGCGAGCGATCTCGGGGCTGCGGCCGGTGGCGCACGGGGCGATCCGGTTCGAGGGTCAGGACATCACGAAGCTGCGCGCGGATCTGCGGGTGGTCCGGGGGGTGTCGCAGTCGCCGGAGGGTCGGGGCATCTTCCCGGGCATGACGGTGCGGGAGAACCTGGACATGGGTGCGTACACCCGTCGGAACCGGGTCGAGATCAATCAGGATCTGGACCGTGTGTTCACGCTGTTTCCCCGGCTGAAGGAGCGCGAACGGCAGGTCGGTGGCACGCTGAGCGGCGGCGAGCAACAGATGCTCGCGGTGGGCCGGGCGCTGATGAGCCGGCCGAAGCTGATGCTGTTGGACGAGCCGTCGATGGGTCTTGCCCCGATGCTGATCCAGCAGATCTTCGACATCGTCGTGGAGATCAACCAGCAGGGTACGACGGTGCTGCTGGTGGAGCAGAACGCCCAGCAGGCCTTGTCGCGCGCGCATCGCGCGTACGTGCTGGAGACGGGCCGGATCGTGAAGTCGGGTACCGGCGAGGAACTGCTGCATGACCCCGCGGTCAAGGACGCCTACCTGGGCGTCGCTTAGTTCATCGCATATTTAGGAGTTGACATGTTCCGCACCACCCCCCGTCGGCGCGCGATCCTCGGCCTGGCCGTGGCGGCGGCGCTGACCGTGTCGATGGCCGCCTGCGGCAAAGAGTCGGGCAGCGGCTCGGGCTCGAGCACGGGTGCGCCTGCCGCGTCGTCGTCCGTCGACAGCGCGCTGGCGGCGAAGGTTCCGGCCGACATCAAGGCGGCCGGAAAGCTGACCATCGGCACGGACTCCACGTACGCGCCGAACGAGTTCCTGGACACCGACGGCAAGACGGTGATCGGTTTCGACGTCGACATGTTCAATGCGGTCGCGGCCAAGCTGGGTCTCACGACCGAGTGGCAGTCGGCGACGTTCGGCAACATCATCCCGGGCGTGAACTCCGGCAAGTACAACGCCGGCGTCTCGTCGTTCACCATCAACCCGGACCGGTTGAAGCAGGTCAACATGGTGTCCTACTTCTCGGCCGGCACCCAGTGGGCGGCGAAGACGGGCGCCACGATCGACCCGGACAACGCCTGCGGCAAGAAGGTGGCGGTGCAGGCCACCACCGTTCAGGTCGACGACATCACGGCCCGGTCGAAGAAGTGCGGCAGCAACAAGATCACCATCGACCAGTACCAGAAGCAGAGCGACGCGACGAACGCGGTGGTGACCGGCAAGGACGACGCGATGCTGGCGGACTCGCCGGTGTGCGCGTACGCGGTGAAGCAGACCAACGGCCAGCTGGCCTTGGCCGGCGACATCTACGACTCGGCGCCGTACGGGTATGTGTTGCCGAAGGATCAGACCGACTTCGCGGACGCGATCGCGGGGTCGGTGCAGGCGCTGATCGCCGACGGCACGTACAAGTCGATCCTGTCCAAGTGGGGCGTGGACGCTGGCGCGATCACCACTCCCGCGGTGAACCCGACGTCCTGAAACGACGATGACTACCCAGACGCAAGCCGGGCGGGAACGGACTAAGCCGATCAAGGCCGTGCCCGTCCGGCACCCCGGCCGGTGGGTGCTGATCGCGGTGCTCGCCGTGCTGGTGGCGATGTTCATACACCTGCTGGTGACGAACGACCGCTTCGGTTGGGGGTTCATCTTCCGCTCCTACGCGCCCGGCAGGCGCGGGGTGATGTTCACCGAGCCGGTGCTGCACGGCCTGCAGGGCACGCTGCTGCTGACCGTCACGTCGATGACGATCGGCATCGCGCTGGGCGCCGTCATCGCGATCATGCGGCTGTCGCCGAACCGGATCCTGTCCTGGATGGCGTGGATCTACACCTGGTTCTTCCGGGCGGTGCCGCGCCTGGTCCTGGCCATTCTCTTCGGAAACCTGAACATCCTGTGGGCCCGGGTCGGCTTCGGGCTGCCGTTCGACCGGCAGATCGGCAAGCTGATCGGCATCGACGACCTGAACGCGCAGTTCTACAGCGTCAAGGCGAGCGACCTGCTGGCCGGCTTCGTGGCCGGCATGCTCGCGTTGGGGTTGTCGGAGGCCGCGTACATGGCCGAGATCGTGCGGGCCGGCATCCAGTCGATCGACCCCGGTCAGAGCGAGGCGGCGGTGGCGCTGGGCATGTCCCGCACGCAGGTACTGCGCCGGATCGTGCTGCCGCAGGCGATGCGGGTGATCGTGCCGCCGACCGGCAACGAGGTCATCGCGATGGTCAAGGACACCTCGCTGGTCGCGTTCGTGCCGGTGACCTACGAGTTGTTCTTCCAGCTCAACGCGGTCAGCGCGCGCACGTTCGTGGTGCTGCCGGTGCTGGTCGCCGCGCTGCTCTGGTACCTGATCATCTGCAGCATTCTGATGGTCGCGCAATACTTCGTCGAGCGACACTTCAGCAAGGGCTACGGCACGACGGGCCGGGCCCGGCAGCGGCTGCGGGACATCGGCGTCGAGCAGGGCGGGCGGATAGTGCCCGAAGGAGGCATCCCATGACCGATCGGGGTACGGAGATGGTGCGCGCCGACAACGTGCACAAGTCCTTCGGCTCGCTGGAAGTGCTCAAGGGCATCGACGTTGTGGTGAACTCGGGCGATGTGTGCTGCGTGCTCGGCCCGTCCGGCTCGGGTAAGTCGACGTTCCTTCGGTGCATCAATCACCTGGAGAAGATCAACGCCGGGCGGATCTTCGTCGACGGCATTCTGGTCGGTTACCGCGAGCGCGGCGGCAAGCTGCACGAGCTCAAGGAGAAGGAGGTCTCCGAGCAGCGTCGCGCGATCGGCATGGTGTTCCAGCGGTTCAACCTCTTCCCGCACATGACGGTGCTGCACAACGTCATGGAGGCGCCCTGCCGGGTCAAGAAGGAGAGCAAGGCAGAGGTACGGGAGAGAGCACGCGTGCTGTTGAGGCGCGTCGGCCTCGGCGACAAGATGGACAACTACCCGGCCCAGCTGTCCGGCGGCCAGCAACAGCGGGTGGCGATCGCCCGGGCTCTGGCCATGCGGCCCAAGCTGATGCTGTTCGACGAGCCCACCAGCGCGCTCGACCCGGAATTGGTCGGCGAGGTCCTGGATGTCATGAAGGACCTAGCCCGCGACGGCATGACCATGGTGGTGGTCACCCACGAGATCGGGTTCGCCCGCGAGGTCGGCGACAACCTGATCTTCATGGACGATGGGGTCGTCGTGGAGCAGGGACCCCCGCGCGAGGTCCTCGCCAATCCGCAGCAGGAACGAACCAAGGCATTCCTGAGCAAGGTGCTGTAAAGCGGGCAGGGCGGGCGGCGGAATTGTCATAGGGCGGGACTAGAGTTCACGGACGTGAGCGACGACGCAAGAACCCCCCGGTTGCTGCTGCTCGACGGCCACTCGCTGGCCTATCGGGCCTTCTTCGCGCTGCCGGTGGAGAACTTCTCCACCCAGACCGGCCAGCCGACCAACGCCGTGTTCGGGTTCACGTCGATGCTGATCAACATGCTGCGCGACGAGCAGCCGACGCACGTCGTGGTCGCGTTCGACGTCTCGCGGCAGTCGTTCCGCTCTGAGATGTACGCGGAGTACAAAGCCGGACGGTCGGAGACGCCGCGGCCGTTCCAGGGGCAGGTCAGCCTGATCAAGGAGGTCCTCGAGGCGCTGCGCATCCCGGTGGTGGAGAAGCCGGGATACGAAGCCGACGACGTCATCGGCACGCTGGCCTGCCAGGCGCGGGACCAGGGCATGGAGGTGATCATCTCCACCGGCGACCGGGACGCGTTCCAGCTCGCGGGCGAGCACGTCACCATCCTCTACCCGGTGCGCGGCGTGTCGGAGGTGTGGCGGATGACGCCGGACGCGATCGAGGCGAAGTACTTCGTGCGTCCGGAGCGCTATCGCGACAAGGCCGCACTCGTCGGCGAGACCAGCGACAACCTCCCCGGCGTGCCGGGGGTGGGCGACAAGACGGCGGCCAAGTGGATCAATGAGTTCGGTGGCCTGGACGGCATCGTGGCGAACGTCGACAAGATCAAGGGAAGGGCGGGGGAAAACCTGCGCGCCCACCTGGCCGACGTGCTGCGCAACTACGAGATCAACGCGCTGGTCTGCGACCTCGAGCTGCCGCTCGGTCCGGCGGACGTGCGGTGGCACGGCTGGGACCGCGAGGCCGTGCACCAGGTCTTCGACGCGCTCGAGTTCCGGGTGCTGCGCGAGCGGCTGTATTCGTACCTGGACGCGGTCGAGCCCGAGGCCGAGTCCGGCTTCGACCT
>JBKOWB010000365.1:0-6179 GCA_046724195.1 Actinomycetota bacterium | reverse complement strand
GCATGGTCATCCTCGGCGACTCGAGCGGGGCGGGATACGGCGTGCACCGTCCACGGGAGACGCCCGGCGCGCTGCTGGCCACCGGCGTGTCGCGGCGGCTGCGCCGGCCCGTACGGCTGCATGGCGTCGCCGTGGTCGGCTCCATGTCGGCGGGCCTGCCGTATCAAGTGGACGCCGCGCTCGAGTACGACCCCGACATCGCGATCATCCTGATCGGCGGCAACGACGTCACTCACGCCACGGCGCGGGCCGAGGCGGTGCGACATCTCGGCGAGGCCGTTCGCCGGTTGCGCGCGGTCGGCTGCAAGGTCGTCGTCGGCACCTGCCCGGACATCGGCGCCATCCAGCCGATCAAGCCGCCGCTGCGCTGGGTCGCCCGTTCCTTGAGCCGCCAGCTCGCCGCGGCGCAGACCGTGGCGGTGGTCGAGGCCGGCGGCTTCACCGTCTCGCTCGGCGATCTGCTGGGGCCCGCGTTCGAGGCGGATCCGGTACGGATGTTCAGCTCCGACCAGTTCCATCCCTCGGCCGACGGGTACGCCCGCGCGGCGTCGGTCATGATGCCCACGATCATGGCCGCGCTCGGCAAGGACGACCGGACCCCGACCGCTGGCGTGGAGGGCGTGCGCAGCCTCGAGGAGGCCGCGCAGGAGGCGGTGCGGACGCCCGGCACCGAGGTCCGGGCTACTCGCGTCGGCGGGCGCGAGCGCGGACCCGCCGGACGGTGGGCGCAGCTGCGGCGGCACCCCTGGTTCGGTGAGCAGCGCCTCTGGTTCGGGCATCGCCCCGCCGCCGCAAGCGAGGCCGCCGGGGGTCCCTCGCAGACGTCCGCGGCGCCCGTTCCAACCGGCCGGTCGGCCGCCAGCCCCGTAGGGTGGACTCCGGAGGGTCGCGCGACGGCCGTCGACCCGGACAGTCACAAAGCGGCCCCTCGAGTGATCATGTGGCGCGGCAGGGAGGCGACATGACGGGCCTCGCGGGACGGATCGGCAAAGCGACGGCGGCGACGCTGCTCGCCGGCGCCGTGGGCGGCGTGGCGCTACTCGCGGGCGAAGCCATCGCAGCCCGAGGCCGGCGCTATGCGAAGCCGACGATGGGCCTGGCCCTGCGTACGTCGATGGGCCCCAGCACCGCGCCCGTGCTACGGCTCGTGCTGTTGGGCGACTCGGCGGCGATCGGCGTCGGCGTCGAGTGGCTCTCCGAGACGGTCGGCGGCCAGCTTGCCCGGATGCTCGCCGAGGGCACGCCGCCGGCCGGCGAACGGCATGTGTTCCTGTCCAGCGTCGGCGTGGCCGGCTCACGCTCCACCGACCTCGCGACCCAGGTCGCCCGCGCGCTGCTCGGCGACCGGCCGGACGTGGCCGTGGTGCTGATCGGCCAGAACGATGCCACGGCGCTGCGCGGGCCCGAGGACGCGGCGAGTTACCTGGGCGCGGCCGTCCGGCGGCTGCGGGAGGCGGGCGTGCAGGTCGTCGTGGGTACCTGCCCGGACCTGGGCGCCATCCGGTCGATAGCGCCGCCGCTGCGCCAGGTCACCGGCTGGTTGGGACGCCGGATGGCGCGGGCTCAGGCCCAGGCCGTACTCGATGCGGGCGGCGTGGTCGTGGATCTGGGCGAGGAGACCGGCGCCGTGTTCCGCGCCGACGCGGGGACGCTGTCATACGACGGCTTCCACCCCTCCGCGGACGGTTACCGGGTGTGGGCCCACGCGTTGTATCCCGCGGTCGCGCAGGCCGCAATGGCGTCGGGGCGTCCGGCAGAGCAAGAGTAAGAACGGCCCGGCGTCGCACAAAGGGGTACGAATTGGTGTGACGAGGAAGTACTTCCCGTCTAAGTTACCGGCGAGTTAACGTAGGTGCATGCCGGAAGCTGTCATCGTCGCCACCGCCCGCTCCCCCATCGGTCGCGCCGTCAAGGGCTCGCTCATCGAGCTGCGCCCCGACGATCTCGCGGCCACCATCGTCGACGCGGCGTTGCGCAAGGTCCCGCAGGTGGACCGTACGCTGATCGAGGACCTCTACCTGGGCTGCGGGCTGCCTGGCGGCGAGCAGGGCTTCAACATGGCTCGGGTGGTCGCCACGATGCTCGGCCTCGACGGCCTACCGGGCGCGACCGTGACCCGCTACTGTTCCAGCTCCCTGCAGACCACCCGGATGGCATTCCACGCGATCAAGGCCGGTGAGGGCGACATCTTCGTCTCCGCCGGCGTCGAGACGGTGTCGCGCTTCTCCCGCGGCAGCTCGGACGGGCTCCCGCCGGAGGCCCGGGCGCTGGTCGGCGGCGGCTGGCAGAACCCCAAGTTCGCCGAGGCCGAGGCCCGGACCGCCGACTCGGCGACGAACGGCGGCGTCTGGCACGACCCGCGCGAGGACGGGAAGATCCCGGACATCTACATCGCGATGGGCCAGACGGCCGAGAACCTGGCGCAGGTCAAGAACGTCACCCGCGAGGACATGGACGAGTTCGGCGTCCGTAGCCAGAACCTCGCCGAGAAGGCCATCGCGGACGGCTTCTGGGAGCGCGAGATAACTCCGGTCACCCTCCCCGACGGCAGGGTCGTCTCGTTTGACGACGGCCCCCGCTCCGGCGTGACCATGGAGGCCGTCTCCCAGCTCAAGCCGGTCTTCCGCCCCGACGGCCGGGTCACTGCCGGCAACTGCTGCCCGCTCAATGACGGCGCGGCGGCCGTAGTCGTGATGAGCGATACCAGGGCGCGCGAGCTCGGCATCACGCCGCTGGCCCGGATCGTCTCCACCGGCGTTACCGCGCTCAGCCCGGAGATCATGGGCCTGGGTCCGGTCGAGGCGTCGCGGCAAGCACTGAAGCGGGCCGGCATGACGATTGCCGACGTCGACCTCGTGGAGATCAACGAGGCGTTCGCGGCGCAGGTCATCCCGTCCTACCGCGATCTGGGCATCCCGATCGAGAAGCTCAACGTCAACGGCGGTGCCATCGCGGTCGGCCACCCGTTCGGTATGACGGGCGCGCGCATCACTGGCACGCTGATCAACTCGCTGGACTGGCACGACAAGACCATCGGCCTCGAGACCATGTGCGTCGGCGGCGGCCAGGGCATGGCCATGGTCATCGAACGGCTGAGCTGAGCATCGTGTGACTTCCGCCGGGTCCGGCTTGCCACGGGGCGGCCGGGCTCGGCGGACCCGACGGAAGGCCCGTCTCGCGACGGCCTAGAAAATCCGCCGCAGTCCGGTGACGTCCTCGGTCGCGACCGTCAACAGCTCCTCGGGCGCATCGGCGGCCAGCAGGTCGTCGGCCACGACGCGGAGTTGATCGGGCAGGGAGAGGTCGCTGAGGCGCGGGACGCGACGGCGACGGCGCCCTTCCGCGACGGCGCCCAGGTCCGCCAGGCGCTGGACCAGAGCGTACAAAAGATCGGATCTGCTCTGCGCGGACCCGGCGGCATGCCGGACGGCCCAGCGGTTCGTCTCCCAGTGGCGCACCTGATTGAGCAGGCGGTCGACGGACGTGGCGAATTCCTCCGCGGTCACTGCGCGACAGTACTGGAGATAGCGACGGTACTGCGGAAACAGGCGCAACGCCCGGGCCGTGGGGAGACGGACCGGGCGTTGCTTGGCGACTGGCGAACCGTCAGTCGTCGCCTCGTAGGTAGCTAAGCAAGCGCAGGACCTCCAGGTAAAGCCAGATCAGGCCGACAAGGACGCCGAACGCAGCCGTCCACGAGTAGCGCTGCGGCAGGCCCATCCGCACGCCCTGCTCGATCTGATCGAAGTCGACGATGAAGCTCAGCGCCGCGACCACGATGCAGACCAGGCTGAAGATGATGCCGAGCGCTCCGTTGCTGCGCAGCCCGGTGTTGACGCCGAACAGCGCCAGCACGAAGTTGATCAGCATGACGAAGAACAGGCCGGCGATCACCGCGATCAGGCCGCGGGTGAACCTCGGCGTGGCGCGGATGACCCGGGCCCGGTAGAGGACGGCCATCAGGAAGAAGACGCCGAAGGTGGCGATCACCGCCTGTAGGACGATGCCCTCGAAGCCGGCGATCACCTCGAAAAACTTGCTGACCAGGCCGACGAAGGCACCCTCGACGACCGCGTACGCGATCACCAGGGCGGGGTTGGCCATCCGGGAGAACGAGATGATCAAGCCGAGGACCAGGCCCACGACGGCGGCGCCGATCCAGGCGGCGCCTAGCAGTGCGTCCGGAATGAGGTTCCAAGCGGCGACGGCCGAGAGGCCGGTGATGCCCAGCAGTATCACGGTCTTGACAACGACGTCGTCTATCGTCATCGGTTGCACGGCCGGCGGTGCGGCCGCGTATCCCGAACCGGTCGGATACGGCTGCCCGTAGCCCGGCCCGTACCCGGCCGTCCGCTCTCGCTCGGCCGCCTGGCCGAGGCGTGTGAGCACCGGGTTCGATGTCTTCACGGTGTCCAGCCTCCCTTGAGGTTGAGGCACGTAACGTGCCTTTCCAGGGTAAGCGCTACCGACAATTCGTGGCCCCCTGGTCAACCTGTGAGCCGGCTGAGAGGTCGCCGCCAGGCGCCTCTCAGGTGCCGCCGAGCGGGCGGAAACTGTCCAGCACCACGCTGAGCTTCGGCAGATTGGCCGCCCACGCCGCCCTCGGCGTCCGCCACTCGATGAGGTAGGTGTTGGCACCGATGGACATCACCTGTTGCAGACCGCGTACCGGACCGGCTTGGGGGTCCCGGGACGTGTACTCCCAGACCGCGTCGGACGGCATCGGCAGCGCCTCGATGCGAATGCGCTTGTATGCCGGAAGGCTGGCCTCGCGCTCCTCGCCGATGAGCGCCGTGACGACGTTTCCGCTGCCTGGCGTCCACGCACTGATCCGTAGGCTCGGCAGCCCACCTGGTGCCGTGAAGTCCACGGCGCCCTGCCGCTGGCGGGCGGCCGGCCACCCGGTCGGCACGGCCACCCGGAACCCGCTCGGGTCCTTCCACCAACTGAAGCGGGGCGGAAGGACGAACGGACTGGGTGACGGGACCGCCAGCTGCGTCAGCGCGGATCCGGCCTCGCTCGAGCGGGTCCTCTCTCCGCTGTTCGTCCAGGGGAGTCGGTTCGCTGTCGGCACGACGACGAGAGCGGCAACGATGGCGAACACCGCGGCGATTGCGGTCACGCCGCCGCGAATCCGGCGCCACACAGAGAGAGGCTCTCGCTCGGCCGTCACCGCCACCCGGTCCGTCCTGATGGCGTTCAGACCATGACCGTTCAGTCGTCCGGGCGCCACGACGCGGCTAGGCAGCACGGGCAGCACGGGACGCACCCGTACCTCGGCCAGCCGGCGCAGCCGGTCCGTCACCTCGGCCGCCGTCATGCGCTCGGCGGGATCGCGGCGCAGCAGTCCGATCAGTACGCCGCTCAGCGGACCGGCCAGCCGGGGTGGGTCCGGTGCGCCGTCGGTGACCGCTCGCAGGGTGGCCGCCGTTGTCTTGCGCAGGAACGGAGGTCGCCCTTCCGCGGCGTGGTAGAGCGTCGCGCCAAGCGACCACAGGTCGGCCCGCGCCGTGGCCACGCCGTCGAGCAACCGTTCCGGCGCGATGTAGTTCGGCGAACCGAGGATGATGCCGGCGCGGGCCAGCGCGTCGATTCCCTCGTCGGTGACCGCGGGAGCGAAATCGGTGAGCACGACGCGTCCGTCGTCGGCGATGAGCACGTTGCTTGGCTTGACGTCGAGATGCAGAACACCCGCGCGCCGCGCCCCATCCAGCGCGTCCAGCACCGCGAGGCCGATGCGGGCCACCTCACCGACCGGCAGCGGACCGGCATCCTCGATCAACTGCAGGAGCGATCGCGACGGTACGTATTCCATGACGGTCCACGGCTGATCGTCGCCGGACAGCACGTCCTCGATCCGGATCACGTTGGGATGGCTCACGCGGGCAGTGGCCCGGGCCTCGCGCAGCGTCCAGCCGCGCACCAACTCCTGCTCGCCTTGGGTGAGCCCATCCGGCATCGAGCACTTCTTGATGGCGACGCGGCGATGGCGTACCTCGTCGACGGCGAGCCAGACCCGGCCCATCCCGCCGGCACCGAGCGGACGGGCTATCCGGTAGCGCCCGGCAACGAGCTCGCCGACGCCCGCCATACCGTCACCTCCGGTGTCCAGAAGGGTCACCCTTGCGTGTGCACCTTGACCGTACTGCGTCAGCCGACCGTTTTTAATGCCCTGGGGC
>JBKOWB010000059.1:0-3744 GCA_046724195.1 Actinomycetota bacterium | reverse complement strand
CGGGTCCGCGGGATGACCACCTCCGAGATCCGTGCCCTGTTTGCCGTCGCGAGCCGTCCCGAGGTCGTGTCGCTGGCCGGCGGCTCGCCGTACATCGCCGCGCTACCGCTGGACGCGGTTGGCGACATGCTCGGCCAACTGGCGTCCGAGCACGGAACGACCAGCCTGCAGTACGGCATCGGCCAGGGCACGATCGACCTGCGGGAACGCATCTGCGAGGTGATGTCGCTGTCCGGCATCGACGGTGCGTCGCCCGACGACGTGGTGGTCACGGTCGGCGGCCAGCAGGCGCTCGACCTCATCGCGCGACTGTTCCTGGACCCGGGCGACATCGTGCTCGCCGAGGGGCCGACGTACGTCGGCGCACTCGGCGTCTTCCAGGCCGCCCAGGCACAGGTCCGGCACGTCGACATGGACGCGCACGGGCTGATCCCGGCCTCATTGGAGGAGGCCATCGCCGCCTCGGACGGCCGCGCCAAGTTCCTCTACACGATTCCGACGTACCAGAATCCCGCCGGCGTCACGCTCACCGAATCCCGGCGAGAGGAAGTCCTCGACATCTGCGAGCGTGCCCGGTTGCTGGTCGTCGAGGATGACCCGTACGGAATGCTGAGCTTCGAGGGCGACGCTCCACTGCCGCTGCGCGCGCGCCGCCGCGACGGCGTCTTCTACGTCAGCACGTTTTCCAAGACGTTCGCGCCCGGACTGCGGGTCGGCTGGATCCTCGCGCCGCATGCCGTACGCGAGAAGCTGGTCATGGCCAGCGAAGCGTCGATCCTGTGTCCCAGCGCGTTCGCACAGGGCGCGGTGACCCAGTACCTGGCGACCATGCCGTGGCGCGAGCAGATCAAGGTCTACCGCGAGATCTACCGCGAACGCCGCGATGCACTGCTGTCCGCGCTCAGCGATCTCATGCCGGCCGGCACTACCTGGACGCAACCGTCCGGAGGTCTGTTCGTGTGGGCCACGCTCCCGTCGGGTCTCGATTCCAAGGCGATGATGCCCCGCGCCGTCGCCGCCAGGGTCGCTTACGTGCCGGGCACGGGCTTCTATGCCGACGGCACCGGTGGGCGCAACATGCGGCTCAACTTCTCGTTCTCCTCGCCGGAACGGCTGCGCGAGGGCGTCCGGCGGCTGGCCGGCGTGATGGAACAGGAGATCGCGATGCGCGCCGTCTTCGGTTCAGGTGCGGTAGGACCGCAGCGCCGTCGTGGCCCGGCTGCCGCCGACACTCCCGGTCCGGACCTGGCATGACCCCACCGTCGCCTTTCTCTTCCGTGCCGTCGCCGTCGTCCCTGGATGAGCTGCAGGTGCTGGTCCTCGCCGGGGGGCTGTCCTACGAGCGCGACGTGTCTCTGCGGTCGGGGCGGCGAGCGCTCGACGCCCTGCGCGGCGCTGGTCTTCACGTATCTATGCGAGACGCGGACGTCAGCCTGCTGCCGTACCTGCAAGAGGACCCCCCATCGGCGGTGGTCATCGCCCTGCACGGCGCCACTGGGGAGGACGGCTCGCTGCGCGGTGTGCTCGACCTCTGCGGTGTCCCCTACGTCGGCTGCGACGCACGCACGTCGCGGCTCGCGTGGGACAAGCCGTCGGCGAAGTCGATGCTCCGGGAACGCGGGATCCCGACGCCAGACTGGGTGGCGCTGCCCCACGACCGCTTCTCCGAACTCGGCGCCGTGGCTGTGCTGGATCGGATCGCGGACCATCTGGGCCTGCCATTGATGGTCAAGCCGGCGCAGGGCGGCTCGGGTCTGGGGGCGGCGATCGTACGTGACGCGGCGGCCCTGCCGGCGGCGATGGTGGGTTGCTTCGCGTACGACTCCACCGCGCTCGTCGAACGGTATGTGCCCGGCACCGATGTGGCGGTCTCGATCGTCGACCTGGGCGATGGCCCGCAGGCCCTCCCGGCGGTAGAGATCGTCCCGCGCGACGGCGTGTACGACTACGCGGCCCGGTACACGGCCGGACTGACGACCTGGCATACCCCGGCGCGGCTCTCACCGTCCGCGGCGACGCGGGTCGCTGAAACGGCTCTGGCGGCACATGCGGCCCTTGGGTTGCGCGACCTGTCGCGGGTCGACCTGATTGTGGATGCTTCCGGCGAGCCGCAGGTCCTGGGGATCAACGTGTCACCCGGGATGACGGAGACGTCATTGTTACCGCTGGCCGTGCAGGCGGCGGGATGGGACTTCGGCAAGATGCTGGCGACGCTCGTCGGTCGGGCCGTAACCCGGGCAGGTGGCTAGGTCGCCCGGCGTGGAACGTCCGCCTCGATGCGGTGAATCATGCCGCCCGCACTGAACCGCCGCTGCTGCTCGCCACATGACCTACGGCCGGGCGGATGCCTCTGCTTCGCGGGCCGTACCGTTGTCCGACTTCGCTTGGCCGGGGGTAGAGTCTGCCGGTTTCGGCTCCAGTGACTCCAGGTATTGTGGAGACCCTTCCGCGGCTGGTGTATCGCCCTTCCCAACCACCCCAGACGGCGTCTCGGCAGCGGCACCGGAGTCCTGCGGCTCGGCACCAGAACCCGGCGCGTCCGCCTTTGATCCCTCGACATCCGCCAAGTCCGCGGGGCGCCGCGAACTGACGGAGAGTGCGTCGGCCGAGGTGTCCGGCATCAACGCGATGGGAGACTCGCTGATCGTTGAAGGTGACTGCCATTGAATGTGCGGCGGCTCGGCATTCGCGCTTCCGCCGAACTCTGCCAGCCACGCCGCGACGAGTGCCAGATTCTCACGCCATTGCTGCTCCGGAATCACCGGCAGAATGTCATCCCACAGCGAGAGAAACGTGCCGCGCAACTGCAACCGCCCGTACGGCCGGGCCAGGAACCACATGTGCAGGTGCGCCGAGCCGTCCCCCCAACGGTTCACGTGAACTCTTGCCACGCCGTCGAGCGACCGGATCGCCCGCTCCAATCGAACCGTCATGACGCCGAGTTCCGCCGCGAGGAGGTTCGGAAGGTCGCCGAGATCCAGGTGCGATCGACACTCGAGGATCAGGACCATCGGCAGACCGGTGGGTCGATCCATGGCGCGGACGCGCCACCGCTCGCTAACCCAGATGTACGCGTCGTCCGGCGTGTTACAGGCGACGCACTCGCCGGCGTCCTCGCCGCTTCGCGGTGGCTCGACATCGACGGGTGGAGTGAGCTTTTTGACACGCATGTCGCCCTCGAAAGGGAACGACGGCCAGCGAGTGAAGTCCGGCAGGGGGGCGGTGTTCTCGGGCACGTCGCTGACCCTAGCCCAGGCGACCGGGCACTGTCCCGGGTCAATTTTGCGCGAAGTCGATGATCGCGCATCGGCCGTTCAGGTATCCGGTTCCAAGTCCAGGGACGTCACAGTCTGTGGGCGTCGCAGCACACCCGAAGTTATCCACAGAAGTTATCCACAGGCTCCCGAGTTTCACGTGAAACCCGACGTAGACGGCTTGTGGACCCTGTGGATATGCCGGTGGACGACACTTGATCCATCGGCTGGTTCCACGTCTTCTCAACAGCGTTACGCACAGCTTGTGGATAGAGCCGCCGCCCGATCTTGGGGCGGCATCCCGGCGAGGAGTGGGCGGCGCGCGGGCGCTGAAGATCGACGCGCCGTTCATGATTCCCCGGCTTCGCCAAGCGCCGTCGAGGTCATGACTGAAATCGCCTTCCCAAGCGAGCCGTCTGTTTCACGTGAAACCGCTCCCGGCCCCGGCTCCCGGCTCCCGGCTCCCGGCTCCCGGCTCCCGGCCCCCGGC
>JBKOWB010000202.1:0-8435 GCA_046724195.1 Actinomycetota bacterium | reverse complement strand
GCTCGCCGCTGGCACCGGCGCGGTGCTGCGCGAGCGGCAGCTGCCCGGGCCGGCGGCCCGGGAGCTGCGCCCCGGCGACATCGTCGGCGACCTGGTGCTGCTGCGGCGGGGCTCGCCGGGCGATGGCGGCACGGTGACCGCGTACTCGGTGGCCGACCTCGCGCCGGTGTGGCAGCGGCCGGAGCCAGTCGACGGCAACCCCGCCTACTGCGCTGACATGCTCTGCCAGAACGAAGGCTTCGGCGTGACGGTGCTCGACCCGGCGACCGGGCAGCCGCAGTGGCACACCGACCCCGGCGTGGACCTGGTCGGGCGTGGCGCGAGCGTGCTGGAGGTAGGTACCGCCGAGAACCGGCCGGTGCGCGCGCGTGACGCGGCCACCGGGGCGGTCCAGGCCGATCTCGCCGGCTGGACCTGGTACGCGTCGAGCCCCGAAGACGCGCCGCTCGTGCTGGGACGGTTCGACCGGGACCGCACCGTCATGGGTGTCCTGCCACCGGGCGGGCGTGCCGTCCAGCCCCTCGGCTACTCGACGACACCGGTCACCAACTGCGCCTCCGACGAGGGCTTCGTGGGCTGCCGCGTTTTCGGTGGCGTCGAGGTTTGGGCGTACCGGTGGTGAGCGCCCGCGCGGGCGACGTCGTGATCGACTTGGGCGAGCTGCCGAGGGGCGGGCGTCAGCCGGTCGGCGCGGTCGCCTATGCCGCTCCGCCGCGGCCGTACCGGACTGTGTTGGCGGCAATCACCATCGTGCTGGCCGCGATGCTGACCGGCGCGGCGCACGTCAACCCGCCCGCGCCTCCGCTGATCATCCCGGCCCGGCTGGGCGACGCCACATTCGTCGTCGGCGATCGGCTCTTCGTCGTCAGCGCCGGGCCTGAGGTGCCCGGCGGCAGTGTGCAGAAGAAGATCGTCAGTGCGTACGCGCTGCCGGCCGGCACCCTGCTCTCGCTGACCACCGTGGCCGTGACCGGCGCGATCTACGACGTCACGGCGGTGGGAAACACCGTGCTGGTGTCGTACCAGCGCGATTCCTTCGGCGCGGAGACCACGGTTGCACTCACGGCCGGCACGGACCGCGCGATCTGGCGCCGTCCCGCCCGGCTGCTCGGCGTCTCGCCGTCCGACGGGCTGGTGCTGCTCCGCGAGAACAGCCCCCAGTTCGGCCCGCTGCGCTGGTACGGCATCGACCTCGCGACGGGCGACATCCGCTGGACGTTGGAGCAGCCGGTCGACGGCTACATCACGGAAACCGGCTACGTCGACGGCTTCCCCCGCCGGCTCGTGACCGTCAACCTGGCCGGCAAGCTCGAGATACGCGACACCGCCACCGGCGCGGTCATCGCCGCGCGGACGATCGCCCCACCGGCGGACTGGGCGACGCAGGGCATCGCGTTCTGGCCCGACGGCGACCTCGTGCTGGCCGGCGACCACGCCGGTGCCACCGCCTACTCGGTGCCCGATCTCACCCGACGCTGGCACGCGGCGGTGGATCTGTATTTGTCGTACGTCGGACCCGGCTGCGGCGACGCCGTGTGCCTGTTCAGCCCACGCGGGACCGGCATCCGCGTCCTCGACCGGGCGACCGGCCGCGAGCGTTGGGCGAGCGACCGCTGGGCGTACGGCGACCGGCTGGGGCCGTACCTGATCGTGGGTGGTGGTGACGGCACCCAGCAAAGCCCGACGCTCACCGTCGTCGACACCTTGACCGGCCGGGTCCTCGGCGACTTCGGGCGCTGGGAAGGCGTCGGCCCGGCCTTGCCGGACGGCGGGTTCATCGGCATGCGCGAGCAGCCCGCCGACGGCCTCGTCTGGTATGCCCGGCTGGACCCGGCCACGCTGCGTGCGCGGGTGCTCGGCGCCGCCGACCAGGTCTCGGGCCAATGCCAGACGGCCACCGATGTGCTGATCTGCCGCCGGGTGGACGCCGCGGTCGGGATCTGGCGCCTGTCCGGGCAGTAGCCTTTTCTCACGGCCTCTTTACGACGCGGCAGGAAGGCTGTGTTGGCCGGACAGAAATGCGGAGGCCGCGGTGCGCGTGCTGGTAGTGGAAGACGAGCGGAACCTCGCCGACGCGATCGCGCGGGGACTGCGCCGCAAGGGCATGGCGGTCGACGTCGCCTACGACGGGACGAGCGGGCACGAAATGGCGTACGTGACCCGCTACGACGTGGTGGTCCTGGACCGGGACCTGCCCGGCATGCACGGCGACGAGATCTGCGCGGCCCTGGTGGCGTCCGGCATGCTCACCCGGGTACTGATGCTGACCGCGAGCGGTACGGTCGCCGACAAGGTCGAGGGCCTGCAGCTCGGCGCCGACGACTACCTGCCGAAGCCGTTCGCGTTCGACGAGCTGGTGGCCCGGGTCCAGGCCCTCGGCCGGCGCGCGACCCCGGCTGCGCCGCCGGTGCTGGTGGTCGGCAACCTGGTGCTCGACCAGACCCGCCGGGTGGTCACCCGCGGCGGCGCGCCGATCGACCTGACCAACAAGGAGTTCGGCGTCCTCGAGGCGCTGCTCAAGGCACGCGGAGGCGTGGTGTCCAGCGAGGAGCTGCTGGAACGCGTCTGGGACGCCAACACCGATCCGTTCACCACGACCGTACGGGTGACCGTGATGACGCTGCGCAAGAAGGTCGGCGACCCGCCGCTGATCGAGACCGTGGTCGGCGCGGGCTACCGGGTGCCCGAGCCGGTCGTGGTGACCCCCGCGGGCGGCACGCCATGACCGTCTACCTGGGTCGCAGCCGCGATCGGGTGCGCCTCCGACCGACGCTGCGGCTACGGCTCACGCTGCTGAACGGCATCCTGCTGGTCGGCGCCGGCGCGATCCTGGTACTGCTCGCCTGGCTGCTCGTCGGTGACGCGCTGCACCCGGCGGACGAACTGCGCGCCGGCACCCAGGTGGTGCTGGCCAACGGCAGCAGTGTGGACGCGGCCGCGTGGCAGAACGCACTGGTCCACCGCGCGTCTCAGGAGTTGCTGGTCAAGGGCCTGATCGCGCTCGTCGCCATCGGCGTGATCGGCATCGCGGGCGCGTACGCCGTGGCCGGCCGCGCGCTACGGCCGCTGCATAACGTCACCGCCACCGCCCAGCGCCTCGGCGAGGAAACGCTCGACCAACGCATCCGTTACTCCGGCGCGGACGACGAGGTAGCCGAGCTCGCGCGGACGTTCGACGCGATGCTGGACCGGCTGGCGGGCGCGTTCGAGGCACAGAAACGCTTCGTCGCGAATGCCTCGCACGAGCTGCGCACCCCGCTGGCGGTCATGCGCACCGAGATCGACGTGACGCTCAGCGACGACGAGGCGGACGTCGCCGAGTTCCGCCGCATGGCTCGGGTCGTACGCAATGCCTCCGAACGCGCCAACGGCCTGGTCGACGCGCTGCTCGTGCTCGCCCGCAGCGAGGCGCAATCCGGCCGGCGTCTGGTCCGCAAGGTCCCCGTCGACCTCGCGACCAGCGTCTACAACGCACTCTCGGCGGTGAGGGCCGAGGCCGATCGGCTCAAGCTCGACGTCGACACCGACCTGCGGCCAGCCCCGGTGGTGGGCGACCCGAGCCTGCTCGACCGCCTCGCCGGCAACCTCATCGAGAACGCGATCCGCTACAACCACCTGCTCGGCAAGCTCTGGCTCCGTACCGACAGCGTCGACGGCCAGGCGCGGCTGGTGGTCGGCAACACTGGCTACGAGGTGGAACCGGCCGATGTCCCCGGCCTGTTCGAGCCGTTCCGCCGGGGCGGCTGGGAGCGTACCGGCTCGCGCGGCTCCGGGCTGGGCCTGTCCATCGTGCGCGCGGTCTGCGACGCCCACGGCGGTACGGTGTCCGCGGTCGCCCAGGAGGGCGGCGGCCTCGAGGTCACGGTGTCGCTGCCGGGCGCAGACACCACCCCGGTTGTCGCGGCTTCCGCGACCGTCCCGCGCCCAAGCGGTCTACGCATCGCACCGTTCTGATCCACCCGGACACGGGCGCGGGGGTCGCTTGCGACCACGTCATGCGCGGCGACCGGTCTAGCCCGTTGACAAGCAACGGGCCGCAGCCGGGCCGGCCTACTCGTCGGGGCGCCGCGCTGGTCTCCGGCCGCCTCCGCGATCTTGGGCCGGTTACCCCGGAAAGGCGGGGGTCAAAAGCACAAGATCTGGTGTGGTGCTGGTCAGCGTGTTTTGGGGTCGTGCCTCTAGGCGGCTAGGCGGAGGTCGTCGGCCTGGGCGGCCTCGCGGCGTACCGTGCGCCAGCGCGACGTGCTGATCCCCAGCGCCGCGGCCAGCTCGGAGTCGGTGACGTCTGGTCGTTCGGCCTTGATCTGGGCCGCGAGCGCCACCGTCTCGGCCGGCGTCCGCCGGGCCTTCGGCGTGGAGCCGTTCCTGTTCGTGCCCGCCACCGCATTCTGGGTGCTGTTGCCCGGGCGACTCCCGCTCGAACGCGCGCCGGCGGACGCCGGTGTGGTACGGGATTGGCGTGTCACCGTCGGCTTGAACGACGGGAGCTCCGCTCCTTCGACCCCGCCCACCTTGGGCAGGGCGGCCGCCACCTCTGCCAACGCGGCGGCCGTAAGCCGACGCGCAGGCTGGGTAGCCCGGACGGCGTGGGCAGCCGGGGCGGCGTGAGCGGCGCCGGCTGCCGGAGTGGCCTGGGCACCCTGGGCCGGCGGCGGGATTGGCGCGGACGTTGAGGCGCTACCAGGAACCGGGATCAGGTCGGGAATCGCGGCTGCATGTCCGGCCGGGGTGCCTACGGCCTCGGCCGAGGCGTGGGTGGCGACTGGGGACGGCCCTGCTTGGGCGGCCATCGTCGCCGGGGACGCACCCGCGTGGACGACGGCAGGGGATGCCGCCGCTCGGGCGGCCACCGTCGCGGCGGCCTCGCGGGCGGTGGCGGTTGCGTCGGCCTCGAGTGCCGCGATCCGGCCGCCCAGTTCCACCAGGCAGATGCTGGCCACCACGATCAGGCCGTCGACCGACAGTGGCAGCAGGTACGGCGACGCGCCGGTCTCGCCGTACCGGGCCGCGACACCGGCCATGTGCCAGTAGGACACCCACGCCGCGATGCCCGCTATCGTCGCGGTCGCCAGCAAGCGGGCGAATGCCAGCGAACGGCGGTGCACCGGAACCCTTGAGATCAGCTCGACCGTGAGCAGCAGCGCAAGCGGTGGCCAGGCCGCGATCGCCTGGCTGATCGGGTTGTCGAGGGCGTGCAGGATGTTCGCGACCACGGACGCCGCGACGCCCAGGACCAGGGTCGCTCGCACGGCCCACCGGACACGGCGAAGTTGCGGGAGTACCACCGGACGCTCCTTGCCAGTCGAGTCTGAAGTCGAGACGGTCGCGGCCGGGCGCGGTCCGGCCAGCGACCATCCTGGCGGCTCGATGTTTCGCATGCGCACCCGGCCCCGAACCGCGACCGGTTCGTGCCGAGAGCGATACGACGACGTGACCGCGCCGCGCGGTGTGTCAGCTTGACTTCTTCTCGATCTGGCCGCGCAGCTTCGGGAACTCAGCTTTCGCGGAGTTGACGCTCTTGAAGAAGGACATGATCCAGCCCACGCTGCCGTCGTCGGCCCAGCTGCACATGGCCAGGTCGATGCCGCCCGCGTCGGCCTTCCCGCACTTCGCCACGCCGCCCAGTGGGCCGGCGTTGATCGTCTTGAGGCCGGTGACCTTCAGGCCGCCGATGCCGGCGCCAAGGAACGTGCTGTCCAGTTCGCGCTTCGGGTTGGCGATGGGCGCCGCGGCGCTGGCGATGATGACGATGTCCTGCTTGGCCGGGGTGCCATAGAGCGCTCCGACCGTGGCGGTCGCGTTCGGTACGCTGGCCAGCCCTTTCTGCAGTTCGTCGGCCAGTGTCGAGAACTGCGCGTCGGTCAGTTTCGGCCGGCCGCCCAGCGTCTTCGGCTCGGTGACGGTGATCTTCGGGTGGGGCTTCTGAGTCGGTTTGCCGGTGGGCGTTCCAGCCGGCGATGCCGGGTTGTTGGCGGCATCCTTGGCGGTGTCGACGATTTCCTTGGCCTTGTTGCGGCCCGCCATGAAGATCGCGGTGCCGCCGCCGACGCAGAGCACCAGGATGACGGCGAGCGACACCAGCACGATCGGAACCGCCTTGGACCTCTTCGGCGGTGGCGGCGGCGGAAAACCGGGCTGCTCCCCGTAGGCGGTGGGCTGGCCGTAAGCGGGCTGGTCGCCGTAGGGAGGCTCGTAGGGTGACGCCTGACCGTACGACGGCTGCTGTCCGTAGCCGGACGGCGGGAATCCCGGCAGTGGAGGTACCGATGACGGCGTGTCGGGGTTTGGCTGCCCCGACCACGGCGAGACGGGGTCGGGCTGGCCGTAGGAGGGCTGGCCGAAAGGGGGCTGGCCATAGGAGGGCTGGCCGTAGTACGGCTCGCCCTGGTTGGGCTGTTCCGGGTGCGGTTGGCCGGGATAGGGCGGCTGCGACATCGAAGCTCCATCGGTCGGGCGGTCAGGCGGGGAGCCTAGCCGCCGCGGGCGTGCGGCGTCGTCCCCTTTGCGAGCCGCGTCACGCCGATCCGGCTTAGCGCGGACGCGGGACGATCGACGGCCGCCCCGCGTCCTCGAGACGTCAGGCCTTCTGTTCGATCTGACCGCGCATCGCGACGAATTCCTGCTGGAGATCCGTCGCTTTCTTGAACAGCATCGCGATCATGCCGATGCTCCCGTTGTCGGACCACACGCAGACCGCCATCGGTACGCCGGCGGCCTTGCCGTCGCCGCACTTGGCGATACCGCCGAGCGGACCCGGATCGGTGTCCTTGAGGCCGCTGACGTCGAATCCGCTCGAGCCCATGCCGGAGGTGAAGTCGTCATACTTGCTCTGCGCCGATCCGGTGATCGACGAGGCCGCGGCGACCATGACCAGATCCTGCTTCGCCGGGTCGCCATAGAGCGCACCGACCGAGCCCGTGGCGCCCGGTACCTTGTCCAGCTCACTGTTCAGCGCGCTGACGCTGCCGGCCATCGCGGGATCGGTGACCTTGGATCGGCCGCCGAGCGTCTCGGGCTCCACGACGGTGATCTTCGCGGCGTCGACGACCTCCGACACCTTGTCCTTGGCCACGAAGAACGTGGCGGCGACGCCGCCGATGCACAGCACCGCGATCACCGCGACCACGATCAGCACGATCTTCAGCGCCCCGGACTTCTTCTTTGGAGTCGGCGGCGCGCCGTACTGCGGCCCGAAGCCATCGCCGCCCGGCGGCGGGAAGCTGGACTGCTGCGGCGGCGGGAAACCGGACTGGGGCGGCGGGAAGTGGTCCGGGGGTGGCGGTGCCGGCGATCCGGGCTGCTGTCCATAGACCGGCGCCGACGGCGGCGGGTATCCGCGGCCGTAGGACGGTTCTTGCGGGTACGGCTGGTACGGCGGTTGCGACATGTGTCTGCTCCAGTGAGGTTCTCGCTCGGCCGCCGGAGCCTACCGGCTGGACGCAAGCTGTGAGACCCCTGAACACGCGCGAAGACGCCCCCGCGCCCTACAAGGCACGGGGGCGTCGGATATCCGTCTCAACGAGACGTCACGCCGGCAGGTCAGCCACCCCCCGCGGGAGGAATCGCCGGCCGGTCACACGTTCGGAGGTCCCGCTCCGGTCCAGGTACGGCGTCAAGCCACCCAAATGGAACGGCCAGCCCGCACCCAGGATCATGCACAGGTCGATGTCCTGGGCCTCCGCGACCACACCGTCGTCCAGCATGAGCCGGATCTCCTGTGCGAGGGCGTCCAGCGCCTGCCGTCGTACCTCATCACCGGTCAACGGCGCCGACCCGGTATCGAGAAGCTTGACCACCTCGGGGTTGATCTCGTCGTCGACCATCAGCGGCAGCCCGGCCTCGGCGATCTTCGCCAAGTTGGCCGAGAGCGGGAAACGGTCCGGGAAGGCCGCGTGCAGCGTCTCGCCGACGTGGTTGGCGACCGCCGGGCCGACGAGCTGCAGCAGCGCGATCGGCCGCATCGGCAGGCCCAGCGGGTCGAGCGCCGCGTCCACGACATCCAGCGGCGTGCCGGCGTCGATCGCGCCGAAGACCTCGCTGGTGAAGCGGGTGAGCAGCCGGTTCACCACGAACGCCGGCGCGTCCTTGACGAGCACGCAGGACTTCTTCAGCTCCTTGCCGACCGCGAACGCCGTGGCCAGCGTCGCATCGTCGGTACGCTCGCCCTTGATGATCTCCACGAGCGGGAGTACGGCGACCGGGTTGAAGAAGTGGAAGCCGACCACCCGCTCCGGGTGCTCGAGGTCGGCGGCCATCGCGGTCACCGAGAGCGAACTGGTGTTGGTGGCGAGTACGGCCTCGGGTGTGACGATCTTCTCCAGCTCGGCCCAGACCTGCTTCTTGACGTCCAGCTCCTCGAAGACCGCCTCGATGACGAAGTCGGTATCGGCGAACACGGAGGTGTCGACCGAGCCGGTGACCAGGCCACGCAGCTT
>JBKOWB010000229.1:0-4447 GCA_046724195.1 Actinomycetota bacterium | reverse complement strand
GGGCAAGCAGTGCCTTACGCATTCCTAGGTCCTCTCAGGTGAATCCTGACCTGTATCAGACGCGCTCAATTCGGCCTCGGCAGCGTGGCGGTCGCCCCGAGGCTCACGCAAAGATACGTCGTGGTCATTGCGGTGTCGCCCGAGGATCCGGATTTGGGCATAGACATCGGGCCAGGTCACGTTTGACGGTGTCACGGCAGATACCGACGGTGAGCGAATGTCATACGCTGGGGTGATCCGGGGTCGACCGCGACGGTGTTATCGCCTGGGCCGCCGTTTCGCGCTTGCCGACCCGCCGTACTCGCTCGCGCGCCAGGATCGCGAGCGCCTCGACGCCGTCCCAGGCGGTGATCTTCTTGCCTTCCTCGCGCGATCGCGCGTGGTAGGAGATCGGGACTTCGTACGGGCGGATGCGGCGGCGCAGCAGCTTGCCGGTGACCTCGGCTTCCATGCCGAAGCCGGTCGACCTGACGTCGAGCTGCCGGTACAGCTCGATCGGCATCAGCTTGAAACATGTCTCGACGTCGCTGATGTAGCTGTTGAAGATGATGTTCGCGGCCAGCGTCACGCCCTTGTTGCCGATGACGTACCAGAACGAGTACGCGCTGTGGCTGCCGAACTGGCGGTTTCCGTACACGACGCGGGCCCGGCCGTCGAGCACCGGGCGGAGCAGCGCCGGGATGTCCGCTGCGTCGTACTCCAGGTCGGCGTCCAGGATTACCACGAAGTCCCCGGTCGCGTGGTCGACGGCGGTCCGGATGGCGGCGCCCTTGCCCTTGTTGCGCTCGTGGTGGACGACGCGCAGACGCTCGTCGGTCAGTGGGTCGAGCTGGGCGGCAGTGCCGTCGCTGCTGCCGTCGTCCACGACGACGAACTCGACTTCGCACGGGTACTCGACCGCGAGGGCCAGCTTCAGCGCGCGGCTGACCGAGGCCTCCTCGTTGTAGACCGGCATGAGAATGGACAACTTCATGGCATCTCCGGGATTCATGTCAGGTTGTCCCACAGCGACTGCACCACGCCGGTCTGGGCGACGGAAAGGACGACGAGAAGGGCGACGACGGCTCCGGCCCAGATCCGCCCACGGTGGCTGCTGGCATGTGTCCAACGGTCGACCACCAGTCCGGCCGAGACCGCCAGCATGGGATAGAGGAAGGCCCAGGTACGTTCCACCTCACCCTGCCGGAGCGCGGTGACGGGCGGCGGAAGCGCGCCCCAGATGAGCATGGCGACGATCAGTACGGCCGGCAGGGTCGGCCGCCGGGCGCCGGGCACCTTGACGATGAGCCCGGCGATGCCGAGCGCGGCGAGCGGCAGGCCGGCCATGATGAGCACGGAGGCCGGGTGGCCGGCGACCCAGTACGGGTAGAAGTGCGACCCGCTGCGGGTCAGTGCCCGGTAGCAGGCGAACACGTCGAAGCCGAGCGCGAGCCGCAGCTCCAGCAGGACCGCGGCGCCGCCCACCGCCGCGGCGCCGAGCAGCTTGGCTGACTGGCGCAGGCTGCGGGTCTCGAGCACGACGGCCACCGCCGTGGCCAGCGCGAGAAATACGGTCGCGTAGGTCATGAACGTGGCCAGCCCGAGCACCACGCCGCCGGCAGCGGTCAACGCTATCGACCGACGCCGGGCGCCGACCACGAAGAACGCGGCGGCGGTGGCGAAGAACGTGGCGAAGACAGCGTCCATGCTCGTGTATGCCAGCATCAACGGCCCGGGCGCCGCGACCGCGAGCACCGCGGCGATACGTCCGGCACGCTCGCCGCCGTACGAGCGGGCCATGGCCCAGGCGCCCACCGCGATGCACAGCGATAGCACCGCGAGCACCGTGGTGAACACGAACGGCTGGGCCTGCACGATCTTGGATATGGTCCAGAGGAACACCTGGACACCGGGCGGATGGGTGCGGCCGTTCCAGGCGTTCAGGTGGGTGAGCAGCGACGGGAAGTGCGAGACGAAGCCTCGTACGCCGTATTCGTCGATGAAGTGCAGGTCGCTGGTGTAGTAGGTGCCCGTGGTGGTGGAGACGCCCTCCCACAACGCCCGCTGGTCGCCGCGGATCAGGTTGACCGCGACCGACGTGACCCACGCCGACGCCACGATCAGCGCCAGCGCCGCAGCGGTAGGAGTGCGCCGCGTCGACGTCACCGCCCAGGCGGCAGCCGCGAGCAGCAGGCCGGCCGGGATCAGCCGGATCAGGGTCCAGTCGGTGAAGACCGGGTCGAAGAAACCGTAGAGCGGGGGGTGCAGGAGCCTCATGTTGCCGCTGAGCGAGACGCCCTGGCTCCAGAAGCCGAACCAGGTCAGCAGGGCGGCCATCGCGAGGATGGCGAGCACAGGCCAGTACCGCCACGCGGCCGTAGGACCGGCTGGCGGCTCGGGCGGCTCGGTCATCTCCGGCGGCTGGACGTCGGGCGCGACGACGTCATCGGTACGCGTGGACATGTGGTCGTATCCATCCCCCGGGATCACGGACGGCGGGCAGCATACATGAGGTGCGTTTCGACCTCCGGCCCCATGATGGCTCAGCTAACCGGCCAGCGTCCGGCGGCTCAGCTCATCCGCCATCCAGTCGGCGATCATCGGCCGGGCCCGCGACGGGAGGTTGGAGACGCCGTGATTGCCCGCCGGAAAGTTCACGAACGTACCCTTCGGCGTCTCGTCCGCCTGGCGCTGGGTCTGCTGCCAGGGAATCAACCGGTCCAGCATGCCGGTCACGTACAGCGCCGGGATGGTGATGCGGCCGCAGACGCCGTCCAGGTCCAGCGACAGGGCGATGCGCCGGGCCTCGCCGTCGGACGCCGCGCCGGATTTGACGGTGAACGTCTGCCGGGTCATCGGCGGCAGATCGTCCCACATGTCGCCGAACCGGAACGGACCGCTGATCCCGGCCACCGCGACGACCCGCCGCTCGAACGCGGCGACCCGGGGCGCGTAGTAGCCGCCCAGGCTGACGCCGACCACCCCGATCCGCTCATGGTCGAGATCGGTACGGCCGGCGAGCAGGTCGAGCAGAGAGCTCACCGCCGTCTCGTAGTCGGGCCGGATGGGCAGCGAGAGGCCCGTCTCGCCCTGGCCGGGGCCGTCCAGCGCGACCGTGGCCATGCCCCGGTCCAGGAACGACTGCTCGAAATAGAAGAACTCCTCCTTCGTCGAGTCCAGCCCGGGGATGAGCACGACGTACGGCGGCATGTCGACATCGGGTGGCCGGCGCAGGTTCGCGTACGCGGTCCCGCCCTCGATCGGAATCACGAGCCGCTGCGCCGACGGGTCCAGCCGGGCCAGCGCGTTGCGGGTCTCCGCCACCGACTGCCGGGTTGCCTCGGCGGCCAGGTCGAGGTCGACCGTCCAGACGAACTTGCCGAAATGGCGGTTCACCGACGCCCGCCGCCAGGCCTGGCCGGCGGTCAGCCGGTGCCCCGAGGAGTCCGCGTCGCGCGCGAACGCGGCCTGTTCGTCCGCGGTCCGGTTCCACTGCGGCAGCCAGTCTGCCCAGGTTTCGGTCCGGGCGACGGTGGCCAGCATGTCGTTGTAGTCGACGCCGTTCTGGATCAGGCGTGGTCCCCAGTGCGCGAGCGCGGTTTCCACGGCAGAGTCAGCCACTGCGGCTCCCATCAGGCCAGGATGCGAAGAGGTGTCTCGAGAAGGCCGAGGAAATAGGCCATCCAGCGGGCGCCGGTGGCGCCGTCGACCGGGCGATGATCGACCGAGAGCGTCGCCCGCAGCACGGTGGCCACGCCCAGCTCGCCGTCGGCGACCACGGGCTCCTGCCGGGCGGCGCCGACGGCCAGGATGGCCGCCTGCGGCGGGTTGATGACCGCGATGAAGTCCTCCGTGCCGAAGACGCCCAGATTGGTCACGGTCAGCGTGCCTCCCTCCAGCTCGTCCTGGCGCAGCCGGCCGTCGCGGGCGCGCGCCAACAGGTCGGCACTCGTGCTCGCCAGCGCCGACACGGTCATCCGTTGTACGCCGCGCAGGACCGGTGTGACCAGGCCGGAATCGGTCGCCACGGCCACCGCGATGTCGACATTGTGGAAGTGCCGCACCGCGTCCGTCGTCCAGATCACGTTCATGTCGGGCACGGCGACGTGGGCCCGGGCCGCCGCGGCGACGATCAGATCGTTGATCGAGACCTTGACGCCAGCGGCCGCGTTGAGGTCCTCGCGGAGGGCCAGCAGCGCGTCGACCCGGGCACTCCCCCGGATCGAGAAGACCGGCGCCTCCTGGTGACTATGGGTGAGCCGGGCGGCGATAGCCCGCCGCATCCGCGAATGCGGAACATCCTCAAAGGCGGCTGCGATTGTTGCCGTAGCGTCTACCGGCCTCCCGTCCGGTATGTCCGGCCGACGCTGTTCCGGCGTGGCGGCCAGCCGGTCCGAAATCGCTCGCCGGACGTCGTCCCGGACGATGCGGCCGCCCGGCCCGGTGCCGTGCAGGTCCCCGACCGCGA
>JBKOWB010000378.1:0-3235 GCA_046724195.1 Actinomycetota bacterium | reverse complement strand
CCGCCGCCCGGCGCCCGCCGCCCGGCGCTGGCCGGCGCGCAGCGCTAACCGCCGCCCAGCGCCGCGAGCAGCACGCCCGCGGTGACCAGGCCGGAGATCAGCACGGTGGCGATCGCCGTGGCGTCCAGTCCGGCGCCGCGGCGGTCCGCGACCCGCTTCGCGCCGACCACGGCCAGCACCGGTCCGAGCAGCAACACGATCAGTGCCAGCACTGGCAGCGCCGTGGCCCAGTCGCCGCCGGCCGCACGTCCCGTCCAGCGCAGCAGCTGGTGCGCGGCCACCCCGACCGCGCCGCCCATGAACCCGAACGCGGCGAACAGGATCTTCGTCCCGCCGGTCAGCGGCCGCGGCGCCGGAACGTAGGTGACCGTGTTCGCCGCCTCCTGCAGATACTCCTCCGCTTCCCGGTCGGGCTGGCGTGGCACGGTGGGAGGTGGCACCGTCCGGCCGAAGCGCTCCGCGATCGGCCCGACCTTGTGCACGAAGTCCGACCACAGCCCGGCGGCGCGCGCGTCCACGGCCTCCCGCTCCCGTTGCGCCGCGCGCACCGCCCGCTCGGCCGCGCGGACGTTCTCTTCGGCCGTACGCACCGCGTCGTCGGCGGCGGCGACCCGGCCGTCGTGCCAGCGGACCGCCTCTGCCCGGTGCGCCGCAGCCTCATCGTCCAGGCAGGTCAGGCGGCGCAGGACGTCCCGGTAGGCCGCATCGGTCGCAGGGCCCATCGTCGGCTTGCCCTCCTGGCCCTCGCTGCGCTCGGTGCGGTCGGTCATGCTGGGCCGGCCGGGCTTGCCCTCCTGGCCCTCGCTGCGCTCGGTGCGGTCGGTCATGCTGGGCTGGCCGGGCATGCCCTCCTGGCCCTCGCTGCGCTCGGTGCGGTCGGTCATGCCAGCCCGTAGGGGATGATCACCTCGGCGGCGCGGTGCACCGAGCGGTCGAAGTGCAGCGCCCGCCATGGCCGTGGATACCAGACCGGCGCGCCCGGTCCCGGGAAATACGGAGCCAGCTCGCTGCCGTGCACGTCGAGGGCGACCCACGCGCCGATCGGGTCCGTCCGCGACGCCTGGCCGCCGAGCGTCTCGCGCAGCATCGCGGCGCCGCGCCACCAACCGAGCACGTGGATGCGCCGCTCGGGGCCCTGCCGCAGAATCCGGCGCAGCAACTCGCCGTCGCCGGGAGCGGCGTCGACCGCGTACAGGAACAGGAAGTGTGGGCGGTCGGCCACGGTGTCGGCCGACGCGGCGGCGGCGTCCTCGAGGAGCCATTCGACGTCGCTCGCGTCGTACCAGCCCGTCTCGGGCGGCAGGTCGGCCTTCAGCGCCTCGACGGCCGCGCTTGCGTCGGCGTCGAGGCAGGCCACCGAGAACCGGGCCGCGCCCGGCACGAACTGGGCGGCCAGCGAGCGGGCGGCCGTGCCGAGCACCGCGCACGCCTCGTCGACGCGGGTACCCAGCACGGCCAGGTTGCGGCCGGGCGCGCGGCGCAGCACGGTACGGGCCGAGCGGGCGGCCACGTCGATCGTCTCGCCCAGTAGCGCCACCGGCGCGGCCGCCGGCTCGGCCTGGGCGAGGCGGCGGAAGTCTCGGGCTTCACTCAACCGCGGCACCACGTCGCCGTCGAAGAGGCGCGGCGCGGGCAGGTCCTGCGGCCGGCGCCGCCACAGCCGGTGCTGCAGCGCGCTCCAACTCACCCGGTCGCCGGCCGCCGGCACCCGGACGATCCGGTTCGCCGGGGTCGCCCCCGAGTCCGCGTTGACCACGGCGTGGTAGCGCGGCAGCGACTCGGCCGCCGTGTTGTTCTCGGCCAGCACCCGGCGGGCGCGCGGCAGCGCGATCCGCAACGAGAACTGGGCGACCATGGCCGGCCGGCCCCACAGCGCCTCGATGCCGGACACGTCCTGACTGGCCAGGATCAGGTGGATGCCCTGCGAGCGGCCTCGTCGCGCCAGATCCTCGAGCAGGTCGACCGCCTCGGCGGCGACCGCGTCCCGGCCGGCGAGCAACACCTGGAACTCGTCGACGACCGCGACGATACGCGGCCAGGCACCGTCCGGGTCCTCGCCGCGCAGCTCGGCCAGGTTGGTGACCTCGTGCTGCTTCGCCGCGTCGGCCCGGCGTCGCAGCTCCGCGCCGAGGAAGCGCAGCAAGGCCAGTCCGAACTCGCGGTCGGTGTTGACGTTCACGCCGACCAGGCGCACGTGCGGCAGCCAGCTCGGGTCGCGCCGGCCCGGCGCAAACCGGGCGAAGGACACCCCCTCCTTGAAGTCGAGCAGGTAGAACGCCAGCTCGGCTGGCGAGTAGCGGGCCGCGAGCGCGCCCATCCAGGCGTAGATCAGGTTCGTCTTGCCGGTGCCGGACGGCCCGGCGATGAGCGCGTGCGGCGGGTAGTCGCTGAGCGTCACCGTTACCTCGGCGCCCTGCGGGCTCTCGCCCAGCGGCGCGGTCAGCCCCGCCACCGAGGTCTCCTGCCATTCCTCGGCCGGGAGCAGACTCTCCAGCGCGACCGGGGCGGGTCCGGCCGCCACCTCGTCGGCGATGGCCCGGCAGGTCTCGGTCGCCAACGCCGGCGGCGGCCCCGGGTCCAGCGCCACCGGCAGGTCGCCCGCGCCGCTCAGCCGGGCCCCGTCGCCGGCCGCTGCCTCGATCACCTCGACGCCCGGCCCCGCCGGGACCGGCAGTCCACGCACCACGAGGTGGACGCCGCAGGCCGCGCCGGTACGCAGCAGCCGGTCCAGCTGGCCGCGCTCGGACCGGGACAGCTCGTCGGGGCGCCCGCCGCCGAGCAGGACCGCCACCCGCCACGGTTCCGGGCGCCGTCCCGTGGCGGCGGCGAGCTCGCGCAGCGACGCGTACTCGCCGGCCAGCACGGTCTCGTTGATCCGCCGGACGTGGTCGACCAGCTCGTCGAGGAGCGCGCCCAGGCCGCCGGGTCCGACGAACGTCAGCACGCCGGCCGGGGCCAGCGGCGCGAACCCGGCCAGACCGCCACCCAGGTTCTCCGGGTCGTACCCGGTGATCCGCACCGCGCCCGGCCGGGTCGTGCCGAGCGCGCGCAGCAGCAGGCCGGCCACCACCTCGTCGCCGAGCCGGTCGTCGCCGCGCACCACCACATGGCCGCGATCGAGCAAGGGCACCAGCGCCGGGACCTCCCCGTCGTACGGCAGCAGCAGCCGGCCCACGCGCAGCTCCGGGGCGGGGTCGCCGGGTCCGCCGGGCGTCGGTCGCCAACCGCCCCACAG
>JBKOWB010000130.1:0-4303 GCA_046724195.1 Actinomycetota bacterium | reverse complement strand
CGGTCGCCGGCCTGATCAGGCCGGTCTCGTAGGCGATGACCACGAGCTGGGCGCGATCATGCGCGCCCAGCTTGGTCATGGTCCGGTTGACGTGGGTCTTCACGGTGTGCGGGCTGACCGTCAGGTGCCGGGAGATCTCGGAGTTGGACAGCCCGGAGCCGACCAGCGCGAGGATCTCGCGTTCCCGATCGGTCAGGTCGCCGAGCCGGCCGGCGACCGGGACCTGCCCGCGTTCCGGCCGCGACAGGTAGCGGGTGATCAGGCTCCGGGTCGCCGCCGGGGTCAGCAGCGCATCGCCGCGGTGCACGACGCGGATGGCGTTCAGCAACTCCTCGGGTTCGGCGCTCTTGCCGAGGAAGCCGCTCGCCCCGCTGCGCAACGCCTCGAACACGTACTCATCGATCTCGAACGTGGTCAGGATCAGGACCCGTACGCCCGCAAGATCCTCGTCGGCAGTGATCAGCCGGGTGGCCCCGAGACCGACTAGTCCAGGCATCCGGATGTCCATGAGTACGACGTCGGCACGGGTCTCGCGGGCCAGGCCGACCACCTCGTTCCCGGTACGCGCCCGACCGACGACGCACATTCCGGGCGTCGCGTCGATCAGCATCGCGAAGCTGGCCAGCAGCAACGGCTCGTCGTCGGCGAGCAGGACGCGGATCGGCTCATCCGGGGTCATCCCGCACCGCCGGACGGCGCGGGTAACACGGCGGCGACCCGGAACCCGCCCGCCGGCCGGGGGCCGGCCAGCAGGGTGCCACCGATCGCTGCGACGCGTTCGCGCATCCCGACGATGCCGTGGGTGCCCGCGGGCGGACCGCTCTCGCGGGCGGGCGGCCCCTCGTTCTCGACGATGATCGTCAGCGTCTCCGGGTCCCGGCGCAGCGTCAGCCGTACGTCGGTGGCTCCCACGTGCTTGCAGACGTTGGTCAAAGATTCCTGGATCACCCGGTACGCCGTGAGATCCGTCGCCCAGGGCAGCGCCTGGCCCGCACCGTCATGCGTGCCCGCGATGCGCAGCCCGGAACGCTCGAATTCGGCCACCAGCTCGCCCAGACCGGCCAATCCCACCGTGGGTTCGACCGGTGCCGGCGGCTCGCCCGGCTGGCGCAGCAGCCCGACGCTGTCGCGCAACTCCTCGAGCGCAACCCGGCTGCGCTGGCGGATCTGGTCGAAGGTCTCCCGGACCGGGCCCTCCTCGCCCGTCATGAGGTGACCGGCGACGCCCGCCTGCACGTTGATCAACGCGAGGTGATGGCCGACGCTGTCGTGCAGGTCGCGCGCGATGCGCAGCCGCTCCTCGGCGACCCGGCGGCGGGCGTCGGCCTCGCGGTCACGTTCGGCGTCCTCCGCCCGCAGCAGCACCTCGGCGAGGTAGGCGCGGCGGTTGCGGGCCGCCTCACCGGCGGCCACCGCGAGGCCACCCAGGGCCGCTAGCGCGATGGTCTCCGGCCCGAGGAACCGGCCCTGCCGGCCCAGCGTGTGGAACGCTCCGATGCCGAGCACCAGAAGCCCGGCGATCAGCAGCGAGCGCCGCCGGTCCTTGCTCTCGGCCAGCGTGTACAGCGCCACCAGCGGCGCGGCGAGGATCAGCGTTCCGGTGCTGCCGCCGTACCGAGCGAGGTAGGCCTCGGCGGCCACCGCGCTGACCAGGAGCGTCGAGTACGGCCAGCGGCGCCGCGCCAGCAGCACCCCGCAGGCGGTCGCGGCGAACAACACCGCGAGCCCGTCGCTCAGATGCTCCGGCGCCGACGTCGTCAACAGCGTCACCAGCAGCACGACCAGCGCCATCAAAAGGTCCGCGAGGTGCGGGCGGCTGTGGGCCACGCCCCGGAGATGGCCGACGACGAACATGGCCACACGGTACGGCGGAACGGGCGCGCGCCGCTTCGTCCGGCCGGGGCATTCCGGGCGTACCGCGACGGCGGTATCTCGAAGATGCCGCGTCCGGGCGACGAGATCGAGGACCGTCCCGGGCCACAGTCGTGCCATGACGGACGTGTCGGTGAGGGGATTGACCAAACGCTTCGGCACCGTGACCGCGGTGCGGGACCTGACCTTCGACGTGACGCCGGGGGTGACCGGGTTCCTGGGCCCGAACGGGGCCGGCAAGACAACCACGCTGCGCATGCTGCTCGGCCTGGTCCGGCCGACGGCCGGCGCGGCCACGATCGGCGGCCGCCGCTACATCGATCTGCCGCATCCCCGCCAGGTCGTGGGTGCGGTGCTGGAGGCGGCCGGCTTCCACCCGGGCCGCAGCGCCCGCGAGCACCTGCTGATCCTGGCCCAGCTCAGCGGCGTGGCCGCCGGCCGGGTCGACGCCGTGCTGGACGAGGTCGGCCTGACCGCCGACGCCCGCCGCCGGGTGGGCGGGTATTCGCTCGGCATGCGGCAGCGGCTCGCTCTCGCCGCGGCGCTGCTCGGCGACCCGCAGGTGCTGCTGCTCGACGAGCCCGCCAACGGGCTCGACCCGGCCGGGATGGCGTGGCTGCGCGGGCTGCTCCGGGACCTGGCCGCCCAGGGTCGCACCGTGGTCGTGTCCAGTCACGTCCTCGCGGAGGTGGCGCAGACGGTCGACCGGGTGGTCATCGTGAACGCCGGCACGCTGCGCTACGCGGGCCCGCTCGACGGGTTGTCCGGCGACTTCGAGGCCGCATTCCTCCGGCTCACCGGGAGCGCGCAATGATGCTGTCGGCCGAGTTCCGTAAGCTCCGCACGGTCCGTACGGTCTGGGTCGTGCTGGCCCTCGCGCAGGTCGTCATCGTCGCCGGCGTCAGCGGCCTGATGCTCAACCAGGACGACGCGACCTCGCTGGACGTGCAACGCGGCGCGGTCGCCCACGTCGGGCTCGTCTCGCTGTTCACGCTGGTGCTGGGAATCACCGCGGTGGCCGGCGAGTACCGGCACCGCACCATCACCGACGCCTACCTCGCGACGCCGCGCCGGGACCGTGTGGTGCTGGCCAAGCTCGGCGTCTACACGGGTGCCGGCGTCGCGTTCGGCGTGGTCGGCGCGGCGACGGCGCTGATCACCACCGCCATCTGGCTGGCCACGAAGGGATCGTCGCTCGATACGTCCTCGGTGGACCTCTGGCGTACCGTCCTGGGCGGCATCGCCTGGAACGCCGCCTTCGCCGCGATCGGCGTCGGCGTCGGCGCACTCATCACCAACCTGATGGGCGCGGTCGCAGCCGCGCTGGCCTGGCTCGCGCTCGTCGAGGGCATCGTCGCCCAGCTCATCGGCGAGGCCAAGTACTGGCTGCCGTTCGCGCTGGGTTCGGCGCTCGACGCCCTGCCCACTTCCACGGGCGGTCCCCGGCAATGGCAGGCCGCGCTGGCGCTGGCCGGCTACGCCGTCGCCTTCGCGATCGCCGCGGTCGCGACCACGGTCCGCCGGGACGTGACGTGACGGCTACCGGAAGCCGTGACCGGCCCGGGTTTGGTGCCGGCGGAACGGGGGCACCGGAACGCCGTGGAGATCGGGAGGCTGATCGGCGACCGTTACCGGCTCGACGACCGGATCGGTGCGGGTGGCATGTCGGTGGTCTGGCGAGCGCACGACGAGGTGCTCCGGCGGGACGTGGCCGTGAAGGTGCTGTCGCCGGAACTCGCCGCGGATCCCGAGCTGCTCCGCCGGCTCCGCGTCGAGGCCCGCGCGGCGGCCGGTCTGCGGCACCCGCACGTGGTCGAGGTATACGACTACGGCGAGGCGACCGACGACGGGCACCCCGTGCCGTACGTGGTGATGGAGCTCGTCACCGGCCGGTCGCTGACCGACCTGCTGACCGGCGGTGCGTTGTCGTGGCGGTTGGCCGTGCTGATCGGTGCCCAGGTGGCCGCCGCGCTGGCGTCCGCTCACGCGCACGGGATCGTGCACCGCGACGTCAAGCCCGCCAACGTGATGGTCACCGCGGCCGGAGTGAAGCTCGTCGACTTCGGCATCTCGGCCACGGTCGGCGAGGCGGACATGTCCGAGGGGCAGATCCTCGGCACGCCGGCCTACCTGGCGCCCGAGCGGCTGGACGGCGGACAGGTACGGCCGGCCACCGACGTGTACGCGCTCGGCTTGCTCCTCTACCGCACCCTGGCCGGGCGCCTGCCGTGGGAGGCGCCCACCACCACGCAGATGATCAGGGCTCACCGCTACCTCGAACCCGCTTCCCTGCCGCATGTTCCGGACCTGCCGCCGGAGGTGGCCGAGCTGTGCGGCGGATGCCTGGCCAAGCGGCCGGGGGACCGGCCCACGGCCGCCGCGGCGGCGGTGACGCTCGGCGCGGTCGCCGGCCTGCCGCCGGCCTCGATGC
>JBKOWB010000250.1:0-4536 GCA_046724195.1 Actinomycetota bacterium | reverse complement strand
CGGCGGACGCCTGCAATACCTCGTCGAGCAGCGGGATCAGCGACTCGCCGCCCTCGAGCGAGAACCGCTTCTGGCCCACGTACTTGGTCTGCAGGAACGTCTCGAACGCCTCGGCCGCGTTCAGCCGGTTGAGGATGTGCTTCTGGGCGTCCGAGTCCGGCTTCGTGTACTTGATCTCGATCCGGTCCTGGATCCAGCGCCGCTCCTCCGGGCCCTGAATGTGCATGTACTCGATGCCCACCCGGCGGCAGTACGTGTCGCGCAGCACGCCGAGGACGTCGCGCAGCTTCATCTTCTGCTTGCCGGCGAAGCCGCCGACCGGGAACATCCGATCGAGGTCCCACAGGGTCAGGCCGTGCTGGAGTACGTCCAGGTCGGGATGCCGGCGGATCTCGAACTCGAGCGGGTCGGTGTCGGCCATGAGGTGGCCGCGCACCCGGTAGGCGTGGATCAGCTCGACGACCCGGGCGGCCTTGTCGATCTGCCCCTCGCTGGTACGGGCCACGTCGCGCACCCAGCGGACCGGCTCGTACGGGATCCACAGCGACGTGAAGATGTCGTCGTAGAACTCGTGCTCCCCGAGCAGGAACTCGTGGATGGCCTTGAGGAACTCGCCGGACTGGGCGCCCTGGATCACCCGGTGGTCGTACGTGCTGGTCAACGTGGTGACCTTGCTGACGGCGTGGTCGGCCAGCGTCTCGTCGGACATCCCCGCGTACGGCGCCGGATACTCCATCGCACCCACGCCGATGATCGCGCTCTGCCCGGCCATCAGCCGCGGGATCGAGTGCACCGTGCCGATGCCACCAGGGTTGGTCAGCGAGATCGTGGTCCCCGCGTAGTCATCCATGGTCAGCTCGCCGCGGCGGGCGCGCCGGATCACGTCCTCGTACGCCTGCCAGAACTTGCGGAAGTCCATCTTTTCGCAGTTCTTGATCGACGGCACGACGAGCGTGCGGGAGCCGTCCTTCTTGGCCAGGTCGATGGCGATGCCCAGGTTGATGTGCTCGGGCGTGACCAGCACGGGCTTGCCGTCCACCTCGGCGAACGAGTTGTTCATCTCCGGGTGGTCGATCACCGCGCGGACCATCGCCCAGCCGATGAGGTGGGTGAAGCTGACCTTGCCGCCACGGCCGCGGGCGAGGTGGTTGTTGATCACGATGCGGTTGTCGACGAGCAGCTTCGCCGGCACGGCGCGTACCGAGGTGGCGGTCGGCACCTCGAGCGAGGCGTCCATGTTCTGCACGATCCGGGCCGCGACACCGCGCAGTGGGGTGACCTTGGCGCCGGGCGGGACCGCGCCGTTCGGCGTCTTGGGGGCCGGCGCCGGGGCGGGCTTGGCAGCCGGTGCCGGAGCGGGGGCGGGCTTCGCGGGCGCGGGCGTCGAGGCCGGGACGGTCGGCTTGACGGGGGCGACGGTCGCGGCGGCCGGAGCGTCCGTACCGGCGCGCTTGGCCGAGGCGGTCGCGTTGGCCGCGGTCGCCTCGTCGGGCGTCACGATCGAACCGCTGGCCATCGCCGGCTTGTAGTCGGCGAAGAAATCGTGCCAGGCAGGATCGACGCTGGTCGGGTCGGCAAGATAACGCTGGTACATCTCGTCGACGATCCACTCGTTAGGACCGAAGTCCGCCAGCGGATTGTCCTGCGAAGTTTGCTGGGTCGACACTGCCGTGTTCGCCTCTTTCACCGGTTGTCAGCACGCGACGCGATCGTCACACGGGACGGAAAGGATTCCCGTCAAGGCTACGCCGTGACGGAACCCGAACTCTCCACCACTAACTGATGTCCCGGCGCCGCATGATCGCCGTGCCGATGACGCCGGCGATCGTGGCGTATCCGATCAAGACCACCGCTCCCACCCAGCGGGGTGGGTTGCCGGGCAGGTCGGTGCCCGCGATCATGAGCTGGGACGCGACCGTCGGCACGATCACCTGCAGCTTGCTGATCCACCGGGCCACGTACTCGGTGAGCAGGAAGAACACCAGGCTGGCGCCGAAGTTGCCGATCACGTACGTGATCGACAACGTGAGCGTGGCGGCGAGCTGGTTGCGGATGAGCACGCCGAAGCCGACACCGAGAATGGCCCACAGCGCGAACGCCAGCGCGTTGAGCCCGATGGCCCGCCAGATGGCCGGGTCGCCGAGCTGCGCGCCCAGGTCCATGGATCGGAGGATGAACGGCACCACGATCAGGTTCAGGATCGTCGTGCCCAGCCAGAACACGAGACCCAGCAGTACCGAGGCGGCCAGCTTGGCCAGCACCACCCGCTCCCGGACCGGGGTGACCAGGAACGTGGAGGTGGCGGTCTGGTAGTAGAACTCGTTGGTCACCACGATCGCGCCCAGCAGCATGACGATCAACACGCCGAGGAACTGCCCGCTGGTGTAGAGCGTGGTGGCCACGTTCACCGCCTCGCTCGCGACCCGCAACTGCTCGGCCTGGTCGGCCGATATGCCCGACTCGGCCGGGTCGACGCCGCGCGCGGCGTTCGCCGTGCCCCAGTTGTAGAGGACGGCCAGCGCCCACAGCGGCAGCATGATCAGGCCGAACACCCACCACGTCGAGGTGGTCCGGATCTTCAGCAACTCGGCCTTCAGAAGATTCATCGGATGCTCGCCCTTCCGGCCGTGAGCTGCAGGAACACCTGTTCGAGGTCGGCCCGCTCGCCGGTCAGCTCGTGCAGCTCGACCGAGGCAGTGAAGGCCGCGTGCCCGACCGTGGCGGCGTCCGCGCCGGTGACCAGCAGCGCGCCGTCGGGCAGCGTGCTCACGGTGGCGTTCAGCTGCGCCAGCGCGGCGGTCAGCTCGGCGACATGGGGGGTGCGGACCCGTACCTGGGAAAGGCCGGTCATCGAGCTGAGCACCTCGTCGACCGGGCCCTGCCGGATCAGCCGGCCCGCGGCGAGGATCACCACGTCGTCGGCGAGCTGTTGCATCTCGCCGAGCAGGTGGCTGGAGACCAGGATCGTGCGGCCCTCGGCGGCCAGGGCCTTGAGCAGGTCGCGCATCCAGCGGATGCCTTCCGGGTCGAGTCCGTTGGCGGGCTCGTCCAGGATCAGCACCCGAGGGTCGCCGAGCAGCGCGGCGGCGATGCCCAGCCGCTGTTTCATGCCCAGCGAGTAGCCCTTGAACCTGCGGTTGGCCGCCGGGGTCAGCCCGACCAGTGCCAGCGCCTCATCGGCCCGTTCCCGTGGCAGGCCGGCCGCGGCGCAGATCACCCGCAGATGGTTGATGCCGGTCCGACCGCGGTGTGCGCTGGACGCCTCGAGCACCGCGCCGACGTGCCGGATCGGCTGGTCCAGGTCGGCGTAGCGGCTGCCGCCGATGGTGGCCGAGCCGGCGGTCGGCCGCACCAGGTTGAGGAGTACGCGCAGGGTGGTGGTCTTGCCCGCGCCGTTCGGACCCAGGAAGCCGGTGACCCGGCCCGAGCGCACGCTGAACGACAGGTCGTCCACCGCCCGCACCTTCTTGTACTGCTTGGTGAGGTTCCGGACCACGATCTCCTCGGACCCGGGTTCGAGCTGCCCGACGGTCAACGGTCGCTTCCTTTCATCGGCGCCGACGGATCAAGGTACCGAATCCACGGCGATCCAGGTGGCCCGTGCCGTGGCGAGACGGGCACCGTCCGGGGAGTACACCGACGAGTTGACCATCGCCTTGCGGCCCGCCAGCGCGGCCGCGGCGCCGACCACGACACACGTCGCGCCCGGCGCGGGCAGCGCTTCCACCGCGGCGGCGATCCGGCCGAGCAGGTAGACCCGCCCGGTCTGCAGCGCCGACCAGCCGCCGGGGCAGTCGAGCGCGGCCCACATGGTTTCGACCGAGACGTCCGCCGGCACCGTCCACGGTGCCGCCATCCGGCCGTCCGGCAAGGGGCCGGCGAAGATTCGCAGGCCGTCCCCGGGTGGCCGGTCGGGGCCGCAGACGTAGCAGGTCGGGAACGGGTGGTCCACAAAGCCCGGATACGCCCGCGACGCGACCACCGCCTCGGCCACCGTGGCCGGGGCCACGCCATCCCCGGCGTCGGCCACGGCCGCGACCTCGGCGACCAGCGTCGCGCCGTTCGTCACCCGCCCGTCGATCACCTCGAGCGGTGTAACGAGCGGCGGTGGCACCCGCAACGTCACCTCGTATGGCTTGCCGTCGTGGCGGGCGCCCGCCGCGACCGCGAACGCGCCCGCGGACCAGCCGCCGTTACCCGACGTCGGCGGCCCGTTGAACCGCTCCGGTATCTGCATGGCACGACGGTCTCACAGCGGTACGACAGAGGCGTTCATGTTCCGGACATCCGTCACCACCTCGGCATACACACCTGCGGCAAGTCCGGCCCTTACACATTTGTCATGGCCGTTCTCCTGACCGCCCCCGCCTCGACCGGGACCAGCGGCTACACCCTCATCATCGCCGACGACGCCAGCCACGTCGCGGCCGCGCAGAAGCTGCGCCACGACGTCTTCGCCACCGAGCTCGGCGCTCACCTCCCCGGCGCCGCGAATGGGCGCGACATCGACGAGTTCGACCAATACTGCGATCACCT
>JBKOWB010000120.1:0-4003 GCA_046724195.1 Actinomycetota bacterium | reverse complement strand
GGCGTCCGTCGGGCCCGGTCCGGGCGCCTTCGTGGCGGACGCCTTCGTGGCGGGCGCCTTCGCGGCGGGCGCCTTCGCGGCGGGCGGGTCCGTCGCGGGCGCGTCGGTCGGGGTGGCCGCGGCGGTGGGCGCTGCGTTCGGGGCATCGGGTATGTCGTCGCCGCCGTCGCTGCGCAACAGGAACTCGCTCTGCGCCACGTTCCAGTTGTTTGCCAGGTAGCTACCCGCCCGCGGATTGGTGCTGAAGTAGTCGTCGTGGCCGCAGTCGAGGCGGTTCTCGTGCTTCTTCGGGCACACCGCGCGGACCGTGGCACCGGAGCGGTCTGGGCCGCAGAGCAGGTCGTAGTCGTCGGTGCAGCGGCCGCCGCCGCTGGAGTGGGGCGAGTCCTGCAGGATCGCGCCCAGCGTCTGGGTCAGCTCGTGCGCCGCCATGATCGAGCTCCAGCAGCCGGCGTCGATCCGGCCGTACGACGGGCCGCCGTTGTTACGGTTGCCCAGCCCGGGACGGTTGTCGGCGATGTACGTGCCGATGCCGCAGTACACGTTCGTGTCCGCGAAGATGAGGTACTTGCGGTCGGTGCGGTTGTAACCGAGGGTCTGCAGCGCGCCGATATTGCGCGAGAACGACGCGAGCGCCCCCTCCGGCACCTGTACCTCGGTGACGTCCACCTTGCACTGTGGTGTAGTCACGAACCGCACGTGCCGGGAGCCGCCGGTCTCCGCGGCGCTCGCGTCGAAGATCTGGTCGACGCCGGCCGACCAGACCCTGATCGAGCCGAGGAAGTCGGTGTACCGGCTGGGTGTGCCGAATTCGTGCAGATACAGCACCTGGACGCGCTTGCCGTTGCGGCCGTCGCCCTCGCAGGCGACGTCGTGCGTACCCATGACGAAGTCGGCCTCGCCCGGCGCGGCGTCCGGGATCAGCGCCGGCGCGTCCGGGGTGAGCGCGCTGCCGCCCTCGTCCCGCACGATCTCTGCGTCCGGCGGCACCTGTGCCGACTCGCGCGTCGGCGTGACCGGCTCGGGCGCCTTCGCGGTCACCGGCACGACGTCGTGGCGGACCTTGAGCCCGGCCGGCGCCGCGTCGGGGCCGTGCGTGCACGTCTCCGGATCCAGTTCATACGAGCCCGCGCAGAGCGAATCCTCACCCGCCGGCGAGAGGCCCTCGTAGATCATGCCCTGGTCCGGCGCGTCGTTGGGTAGCCCCGCAAACGTGATCTTCTCCCGGCCCGACGAGCCGCCGTCACCGTTCCAGCCGTTGCCCACCACGCTCGGCCCGGCGAGCGCCCCGATCCCGAGGACCGCGATCCCGAGGGCCACCGGCAGCGCCCGATATGAGCGAGACCGCGCCCGGCGGCGTCGCGGCGCGGTCGAGGCGCGATGCCGAAGGGCCGCCTTCACGCGCAACGCGGACCGTCGATGCGCGGCCAAGCCCACTCCTCCTGATGCGGGGGCGCGGTGGGAGGGGGTTATGGGGTGACCACCTCCCACCGCTCGGGAGCTCCACCGGTCCGGGTAGTGGGGACGAACTGCGGGCTTCGAACCGGGAAGCCGGATGGGATCGCCTGGAAGCGTGCCAGTCCGTGCCCGCCAGGGGAACGTCCTTAATACAGATCTAAGCAAGTGTTGTACCGTCCGGAGTTAATCGCCCACGGCGGGCGGTTTGTCGGTCGTCGTCAGGCTTCGTCGGCCCGTTGATGCGGCCATTTCCTCCGTACCGGATCTCGTTCTCTGGCCAGCCGTCCGACCAGGCCGAACCGGCTCGCTTGCTTGGGTGGCGCTTCGGCATCGGCGAGCAGCATGACCACGCTGGCGCCGCCCATGACGGCCCGGTCCAGGCTCACCGAGCCGCCGGCCGACTGCGCGGCACGGCGGGCAATGTCGAGGCCCAGGCCGGTCGATCCCTGGTCGCTCTCGCCGCGCCGCATCGCTCGCTCGGGATCCGCGATGCCCGGTCCAGCGTCATCGACCCGGACGGCGACCCAGCCGTCGCGGCGCGAGATGCCCACCTCGAACGCGGTGCCTTGCGGGGTGTACCGGAACACGTTGCCCAGCACGGCGTCGAGCGCGGCGGCCAGCTCCGCGCGGGCAACCGGGACCGGGATGCGGGTGTGCGCGCCGACGACGCGGTACTGCCGGTTCTGGTCGCCGGCCAGCGCGGACCAGAACACCATCCGGTCGCGGACCACCTCGCTCGCGTCGCACACCCCTTCCTGGGGTGCGGCGACCTGGGCGGCGACCGCCTTGCGGGTGGTGTTGATCAGCTGGTCGACCTCGCCTTCCAGCGTCACGATCGCCTGCCGGATCCGCCGGATGCCGCGCCGCCGGTCGAGTTCGGCCGCCGAGAACTGGCCGATCTGCGTGTCGTCCGGATCGAGCGCCTCCGCGTCCAGGCGCAGCACGGTCAGCGGCGTGCGCAGCCGGTGCGACAGGTCGGCGACCAGTTCCCGTTCGCTGGTGCGCGAGGTGATCAGCCGGTCCGCCATCCGGTTGAACGCGTACCCGGCCTCGGCCAGCTCGCGCGGGCCGCTCGGCTGGATCCGTACGCCCAGGTCGCCGCCGCCGACGGCCATCGCGGCCTGCACCAGGTTGCGCGCCGAGGCCACCGCGCCACGGGCCAGCCGGTCTACCACGATGACCGAGCCGATGACCAGGCCGAGCGCGATGCCGAGCAGGACCCACCAGTCGCGGGCCGTGCCTTCGGCGAGTTCGCTCTTGGGCACGAACGTCTCGACGACCGAAGTCTTGTCGTTCACCGTGACGGGCTGTAACCGGACGATGCCGCTGTCCACATCGACCACGATCGTTGCCGTGCTCTGCGCGGCGCGGGTCACGTCGCCGGCTGCCGTCCGGCTCCCGTCCGTGTCGCCCGGGGCGTGCACGACCACACCGCCGCCGGCATTCTCGATCGCCGCATCGATGCCCTTCTTGTTCGCGCCCGCGGCCAGCGCGCCCGCGACCGTGGCGCTGCGCTGCTCGGCCGTGGATATCGCCGCGTCGCGGTGGTCGGCGCGCAGCTCCCAGCCGAGCGGAATCAGGAACGCCAGGGCGGCGATGGCGGTGGTGGCGGCGCTGACGTAGGCCAGTCGCATCCTCAGTCCGGCGCCACCAACCGGAATCCGACCCCCCGCACGGTGCGCAGGTAGCGCGGCTTCGCCGCGGACTCGCCCAGTTTCCGGCGGAGCCAGTACAGATGAACGTCGATCGTCTGGTCCTCGCCGACTGACGGTTGCCGCCATACCTCCTCCAACAACTCACGCCGCGAAACAACCCGTCCCGGCCGGGCGGCGAGGTACGCCAGCAGGTCGAATTCCTTACGGGTCAAGGCCAGCGGTGTCTCGCCGAGGCTGGCGCTGCGCTCGCCGATGTCCACGCGCAGATCGCCGACCTCGTGCACGGCCGGTTGTGCCGTACGGCTGGCGCGGCCGACCCGGCGCAACACCGTGGTGATGCGCGCGTCCAGGTGGGCACCGGTGAACGGCTTGACCATGTAGTCGTCGGCGCCCGCCCGCAGCAACCTTACGACGGTCTGCTCGTCGTCTCGCGCGGTGGCGATGATGATCGGCACATCGGTGATGCCGCGCAGCATCCGCAGCGCGTCCGAACCATCTAGGTCGGGCAGGCCGAGGTCGAGAACGACCAGGTCAGGCGTCTCGGCAGCGACGCGGCGCAGCGCGTCGAGGGCGGTGCCCACCGCGTGCACGGCGTGTCCCCGGTCGGCCAACGACCGGAGCATCGCACCGCGCAGCCCGCGGTGCACGAGGTCGGTGACCTGCGCGTCGACATCGGCGAGCGCAGCGCCAGTCTCGGGGATCAACCCCTGGCCCTGACCCGCAAGGAATTCGATCTGCTGGCATACCTGGCCGCACGTCCGGGCCGGGTGGTCTCCCGTCGTGAGCTGTTGGAGGAGGTATGGCGACAGCCGTCAGTCGGCGAGGACCAGACGATCGACGTGCATCTGTACTGGCTCCGTCGGAAACTGGGCGAGTCCGCAGCGAAGCCC
>JBKOWB010000129.1:0-10840 GCA_046724195.1 Actinomycetota bacterium | reverse complement strand
TTCAGGGTCCGTATCGGGGCGCTCACTGAGGCGCGTCAGGCCCTCCGGCCGCCATCCTTGGGTCATGACTCAACCGTCTGCCGCCCCGTACAAGCAGCTCCGCCGACCGACCGACGACCGCATCGTGGCGGGCGTCTGCAGCGGCATCGGCCGCTACCTCGGCGTCGACCCGGTGCTCGTCCGCGTCGCGTTCGCCATCCTCGTCGTCCTGAGCTGGGGTACCGCGCTGCTCGCGTACCCGATCATGTGGTTCATCATGCCCGACGAGCCCGCGCCGGCCGCCCCGGCCTGGCGCGACCCCTCCGACCCGACCTGGGGCCAGCCGCGCAACACGCCGCAAGCGTGACGACCTATTCCCACTCGATGGTGCCCGGGGGCTTACTCGTCACGTCCAGGACGACGCGGTTGACCTCGGGCACCTCGTTCGTGATCCGCGTGGAGATCCGCGCGATCACCTCGTAGGGCAGGCGCGACCAGTCCGCCGTCATGGCGTCCTCGCTGGACACCGGCCGGAGCACCACCGGGTGCCCGTAGGTCCGCCCGTCACCCTGGACGCCGACGCTCCGCACGTCCGCGAGCAGCACCACCGGGAACTGCCAGACGTCGCGGTCGAGACCCGCGGCCGTGAGCTCCTCGCGAGCGATCAGGTCGGCGGCGCGGAGCACGCCGAGCCGCTCCCGATCGACCGCGCCGATGATCCGGATGGCCAGACCGGGCCCGGGGAACGGGTGCCGCTGCACGATCTCCGCCGGCAGGCCCAGCTCCGCGCCGAGCGCCCGCACCTCGTCCTTGAACAGCGTGCGCAGCGGTTCGATCAGCGCGAATCGCAGGTCGTCCGGCAGGCCCCCGACGTTGTGGTGGGACTTGATGTTGGCGGTTCCGGTGCCGCCACCCGACTCGACCACGTCTGGATAGAGCGTTCCCTGCACCAGGAACTCGACATGCCGCTCCGCATCGACCTCCCGCGCCGCGGCCTCGAAGACCCGGATGAACTCGCGACCGATGATCTTGCGCTTTTGCTCCGGGTCCTCGACGCCGGCGAGGGCGCCCAGGAAGCGGTCCGCGGCATCGACCACCTTCAGCCGGATGCCGGTGGCCGTGACGTAGTCCTTCTCGACCTGCTCGGCTTCGCCGGCGCGCAGCAGGCCGTGGTCGACGAAGACGCAGGTGAGCTGGTCGCCGATCGCCTTGTGCACGAGCGCCGCGGCCACCGCCGAGTCGACGCCGCCGGAGAGCCCGCAGATCACCTGCTTGTCGCCGACCTGCGCGCGGATCGCCGCGACCTTGTCGTCGATGATGTTGGTCGGGGTCCAGGTCGGCTCGATGCCGGCGATGTCGTACAGGAAGCGCCGCAGCATCTCCTGGCCTTGCCGGGTGTGCGCCACCTCCGGGTGGAACTGCACCCCGGCCCGCCGGGCGGACAGGTCCTCGAAGGCGGCGACCGGCGCGCCCGCCGAGGAGGCGGTCACCGCGAATCCCGCCGGGGCGATCGTCACGCTGTCGCCGTGGCTCATCCACACCGGCAGGTCGTCGTCTAGCTCGCGGAGCAGCGTGCCGGCCTGGGTCGAGAGGAGCGTCCGGCCGTACTCGCGGGAGCCGGTCTGCGCGACCGTTCCGCCGAGGGCCTGCGCCATGGCCTGGAAGCCGTAGCAGATGCCGAACACCGGCACATCGCCGTCGAATAGGCTCGCATCCAGGTCCGGGGCGCCCGGCTCGTACACACTGGACGGCCCGCCCGACAGGATGATCGCGGCCGGGTCCTTCGCGAGCATGTCCGCGACCGGCATCGAGTGCGGGACGATCTCGGAGTACACCCGCGCCTCGCGGACCCGGCGGGCGATCAGCTGCGCGTACTGGGCGCCGAAGTCGACCACCAGGACAGGTCGAGGCGTGCTCACGCCGCCGACTCGCTTTGCTCGCCGGCGCGGTGGCGCATGATTCGCTCGCTCATGGCCGGCAAGTTTACCGAGCGGGTACGGCGGTGCCGGGTGGGACACCTTCGTTGAACGGGGTGAACCGCTCACCTACTGTGTCGGTGTGCGGAGGAACAAGATCGTCCTGGCCGTGGCGGCCATCGTGGTCGTGCTGGTGCTGACCGGCGTCGGCATCGCCGTCGCGATGAACTCCCGGCCAGGCTCGGACGGTCGGGGCGCCGCACCGGCCGCAAACGTGCCCGATTCGGCGCCGTCGGCCAGCCCGACCACGCCGCCCGGTGCCGACATCACCGGCCCGCTCGACCTGCTGCTGATCGGCGTCGACACCCGGACCAGCATCCCCGACTGGCAACCGCACGCCGACGCGGTCATGCTGCTGCACGTGGCGGCCGGGCTGGACTCGGGATACCTCTACTCGCTCCCCCGCGACCTGCGCGTCGACATGCCGCCGCTCCCGGCGGCCGGATTCGCCGGCGGGCGTTACAAGCTCACCGAGGCGATGAGCCGCGGCTCCCGCGTGCCGGGTACCAAGAAGACGAACGTCCAGCAGGGCTACGAGTTGCTGGTGCGGACGATCTCCGCGTACACCGGCATCAGGACGTTCCAGGCCGGCGCGATCCTGAACTTCGCCGGGCTGTCCCGGCTCACCGACGCGCTCGGCGGCGTCACGCTCACCATCGACCAGAAGGTCGTCTCGATCCACCGCCGCCCGGACGGCACGCTGCGCACCCTGCGGGCCGGCGGCGGTGGGTATGTCGGGCCGCAGGCGGTCTATCTGCCCGGAATGCGCACGCTGGTCGGCTGGCAGGCCCTGGACTACGCCCGGCAGCGCTACACCGCGGGCGGCGACTACGCCCGGCAGCGGCACCAGCGGCAGCTGGTGAAGGCACTGCTCACCAAGGCGGAGAGCGCCGGTCTCGCCACGGATCAGGCCAAACTGCAGAAGGTGCTCACGGCCCTCGGCGACACGCTGGTCTATCTGGGCGGCCGGACACCGATCGAGTACGCGTACGCGCTGCGGAACCTGAGCCCCGCGAGGCTGACGCTGGTGGGTCTTCCCGGCGCCTCGATCGGCGGCGGGGGCGGGTACATCGGCGAGCAGTTGCAGCCGACCGGGAAGGCCTTCCTCAACGCGGTGGCCGCGGGTGACCCGGCCACTTTCCTGAAGGCTCACCCGGAACTGATCAACAAGTAGCCGGCCGGGTCACGGGTGCGGCGGCCGCGTCGTACCGAAGAGCCAGGCCTGGAAGAGCTTGTCCAGGTCCTTGCCGGACACCTTCTCGGCGGCCGCGATGAAGTTCGTGGTGGTGACGTTCCCGTTGCGGTGCTCGGCGGGCCACGACTTGAGCAGTGCCGCGAACGCCGGGTCGCCGATCGCCTTGCGCAGCGCGTACAGGGTCATCGCGCCGCGCTGGTAGACCGGGGCGCCGAAGAGGTCGTCCGCGCCCGGGTTGCCGGGCGGCTCGTGCCAGTCGAAGCCGGTGTACTGGCGCTCGAAGAGCTGCTGGACGGTCTGCCGGCCCTCGTGTTCCTGCCACAGCCACTCGGCGTAGGTGGCGAAGCCCTCGTTGAGCCAGATGTCCTGCCAGCGCTCGAGTGCGACGCTGTCGCCGAACCATTGGTGCGCGAGCTCGTGGGCCATCACGATCGGGTTCGGAGCGGTGCGGAAGAACACGCTGCCGTACACGGGACGGGTCTGGGTCTCGAGCGCGTAGCCGACCCGGTTGTCGTCGAGCACGATTCCGCCGTACGCGTCCAACGGGTAGGGCCCGAAATGTGTCGCGAGGAAGTCGGCGATCTCGCCGGTACTGGCCATCGACTGCGCGGCGGGCCCATCGGCCGGTAGCGAGTCCGGAATCGCGGTGATCATCGGCTTGCCGAGGTGCGTGCTGGTCTTGATCTGGAACTGTCCGATCACCACCATGCTCAGGTAGCTGGCCATCGGCGCGGCCTCCACCCACGTCCAGGTCGTCCAGCCGGCGGCGGTGTGGCGCGGTCCCGGCACGCCGTTGCCGAGCGCCTCCAGCCCGTCGGGGACGGTCATCGCGAGGGTCATGGTGGCCTTGTCCGACGGGTGGTCGTTGACGGGGTACCAGGTGCTCGCCGACTCGGGCTCGCCGAGCGCGAAGCCGCCGTCCTTGGTACGCATCCAGCCGCCGACGCCGAGCGCGTTGTTCGTCAACGGCGCGGGCTTGCCGCCGTAGCGCACCACGACCGTGAACGGCTTGCCCCGGACGACGCCGTGCTCGGGAGTGACCACGAGCTCGTTGCCGTCCTGCTTCGCTTGCGCCTGCTGCCCGTCGACCGTCACGGCGCCGGCCGTGAGGTGCGCGAAGTCGAAGTTGAACCGGGAGAGATCCTGCGCGGCTGTGGCCCGGATCGTGGCTGTCCCGTCCAGCTCGCCGCTCGTCGGGTCGTACCGCAGCTTGAGGTCGTACGAAGCGACGTCGTAGCCGCCGTTGCCGTAGGTCGGGAAGTAGGGATCGCCGATCCCCTTCGAGCCCGGCGCGAAATGCGATGCCGGCGGGGACGCGGAATTCGCCGACCGGGCGGGCGGTTTGTCCGCCGAGCAGCCCGCCAGCATCATCAGCGCCACGACGGCCCCCGCGCGAAGCGCGGCAAGCGGGCGGGCGCACGGCCCTGGCAGGGAGCGCAGCGACCGGTCTCCGGCGGGAGCGGCGGTCATGCCCTCGACGGACCCGGGAACGATCAGCAAAGCGTCGAACGGCCGCGACTGATACGACTACGAAGATCTGTCCAAGACCAGCGCAACTTTCTGGAATTCCTTGACGTCGTGGTAGCCGCACTTGGCCATGGCGCGCTTGAGGCCGCCGAAGAGGTTCAGCTGGCCGTCCGGGCGGGTGGCGGGGCCGAAAAGCAGCTCCTCGAGCGTGCCGTCCGGCTCGCCCGCGATGCAGAAGCCGCCGCGGGGCAGGCTCGGGTGGCTGGCCGCCGAGTGCCACCAGGCACCCCCGGCCGGTGCGCCTTCGGCGAGCGACAGCGGCTCGCCCAGCATGACCGCGTCGGCGCCGCAGCCGATGGCCTTGGCGATGTCGCCGCTCGTCTGGATGCCGCCGTCGGCGATCAGATGCACATAGCGGCCGCCGGTCTCGTCGAGATAGTCGCGGCGGGCCGCGGCGGCGTCGGCGATCGCGGTGGCCATCGGGACCCGGATGCCCAGGACGGTGTCCGTGGTCGACCACTCGTCCGCGCCGACGCCGACGATCACGCCGGCCGCGCCGGTGCGCATCAGGTGCAGCGCCGTCTTGTAATCGGTGCAACCGCCCACGATGACCGGGAGGTCGAGGTCGGCGATGAACTCCTTGAGGTTCAACGGCTCGTCCGTTGTGGACACGTGCTCGGCCGACACCAGCGTGCCCTGGATGACGAGCAGGTCGACGCCGGCGTCGAGCACGACCGGGGCGAGCGCGAGAGTGTGCTGCGGTGACACCCGGACCGCGACGGTGACCCCGCCCGCGCGGATGGTCTTGACGCGCTCGGCGATCAGCTCGGGCCGGATGGGTTCGGCGTAGACCTCCTGAAGCCGGCGCGTGGCGTCGGCCTCCTCGTCGAGCGCGGCCAACTCCTCGAGGATCTTGCTCGGGTCCTCGTAGCGGGTCCACAGGCCCTCGGCGTTGAGCACCCCGAGGCCGCCGAGCCGGCCCAGCTCGATCGCCGAGGCCGGGCTCATCGTGGCGTCGGACGGATGCGCGACGCAGGGGATCTTGAACGGGTACGCGTCCACGCGCCACTCGGTCGACACGTCGTCGACGTCGCGGGTGCGCCGGCTCGGCACGATCGCGATGTCGTCGAGGTGGTATCCCCGTTGCGCGGTCTTCCCCAGGCCAATCTCGACCACGTCACGCATCTTGAAGGCCTTTCAGTCCGTATTTGGGCGGCGGGTGGGGTGGTTGGAAGGCTATCGAGAGTGGTAGTTGGGAGCCTCGACGGTCATCTGGATGTCGTGCGGGTGGCTTTCCTTCAGGCCCGCGGCGGTAATCCTGATGAGCTGCCCGCGCTGTTGCAGGTCAGGAACGGTCTCGGCGCCGACGTAGCCCATGGCGGCGCGCAAGCCGCCGATGAGCTGGTGCGCGACCCGGGACAGCGGACCCCGGTACGGCACCTGGCCCTCGACGCCCTCGGGGACGAGCTTGTCCTCGGTGACGTCCTGCTGGAAGTAGCGGTCTTTCGAGAACGACTTCGCCTGGCCGCGCGACTGCATCGCGCCGAGCGAGCCCATGCCACGGTACTGCTTGTACTGCTTGCCGTTGATGAAGATCAGGTCGCCGGGGCTCTCCTCGCAGCCGGCCAGCAGGCTGCCCAGCATCACGGTGTCCGCCCCCGCCACGATCGCCTTCGCGATGTCGCCCGAATACTGGATGCCGCCGTCGCCGATCACCGGCACCCCGGCCGGGGCGCACGCGCGCTTGGCCTCCATGATCGCGGTGACCTGCGGTACGCCCACGCCCGCGACCACCCGGGTGGTGCAGATCGCGCCCGGCCCGACGCCCACCTTGACCGCGTCCGCGCCGGCGTCGACCAGCGCCTTCGCGCCCGCGTACGTGGCGATGTTGCCGCCCACGATGTCGACGGTCGTGTCCTTCTTGAGCCGTGCCACCATCTCGAGGACCGCCCGCTGGTGCCCGTGCGCGGTGTCGACGATCACCACGTCGACGCCGGCGTCGACGAGCGCGCGGGCCCGCTTGTACGCGTCGTCCCCCACGCCGACCGCCGCGGCGACCCGCAGCCGACCCTGCGCGTCCTTGGCCGCGTTCGGGTACTGCTCGCTCTTGGTGAAGTCCTTCACCGTGATCAACCCGCGCAGCCGGCCCGCGCCGTCGACCAGCGGCAGCTTCTCCACCTTGTGCTTCTGCAGCAGCGCGAGCGCCTGGTCCTTGCTCACCCCGACCGGCGCGGTGATCAGCGGCATCCTGGTCATGACCTCGCGCACGCTGACGGTGTCGTCGGTGACGAAGCGCATGTCGCGATTGGTGACGATGCCGACGAGGATGCCGTCCGCGTCGACCACCGGGACCCCGGAGATCCGGTATCGCCCGCACAGCGCGTCCACCTGGCGCAGCGTGTCGTCCGGGCTGCAGGTGACCGGGTTGGTGATCATGCCGGACTCGGACCGCTTCACGAGGTCGACCTGCATGGCCTGGTCGTCGACCGACAAGTTGCGGTGCAGCACCCCGATCCCGCCCGCGCGGGCCATGGCGATCGCCATCCGCGCCTCGGTCACCGTGTCCATGGCGCTGGAGAGCAGCGGGATGGAGAGCTCGACGTTGCGGGTCATCCGCGTGATGGTGTTGACCCGGCTCGGCACCACGTCCGATTCGCCGGGCTGCAGGAGAACGTCGTCGAAGGTGAGGCCGAGCGGAACGGTGCGAGCGGACTCAATATCCACGGATCATCCCAACGAGAGAAGGCGGAGTCTCCAATCCTACCCATCGACCTGGGCGCAACCCGTGGCGGACACCACGTCCGGGCCAGCACAGAGGGCCCGGATGTGGGTACGGTGAACAGGTGCAGGAAGAGCCGATCGACCCGTTCAACGGCGACCCCGCCGACCCGGCCGCGGGACTCGACGACCTCACCGAGGACGCCGAGAACGATCCGCTGACCGACACCGAGCGGCAGGACGTCCTCGAGGACCTCTCCGACCTGGAGATCTACCAGGCGCTGTTGAGTCCGACGGGAATCCGTGGGCTGGTCATCGAGTGCGAAGACTGCCACGAGCCGCATTACTTCGACTGGGACCTGTTGCGGGGCAACCTGCGCCACCTGCTCACGTCCGGGCGCCCGCGAGTGCACGAGCCGGCGTTCGACCCCGACCCCGACCATTACGTGACGTGGGAGTACGCGCGTGGCTACGCCGACGGCGTACACGACACGCTGACCGAGGGCACCGACGACGACCCTTCGTGATCGCCGCCCGCGGTTCAGCCGCTCGACCGGTATCGTCCACTAGGCCCTGCCAGGCCGGTCGCGAGCGCGTCGCCACATGACGCGCTTCAGCTGGAAACCGGAAAATTGGTTACGGCTGCCGAAGACATTGACGCGACGGGTGTGAGCCGGGGATCACCGGGGTACACCCGCGGGCAGGCCGGAGTCCGGCCCCTCATGGACAACACTCCGCGGTGCCGCGCGGGAGGAGGGTGTTGATGTCGAACGTTCGCAGACTGCCCGGGCCCATCGCAGACCTGTGGGACTGGCAGCGACTCGGCCTATGCAGGGGGCGTGACAGCGCCCAGTTCTTCCACCCCGACGGCGAACGCGGGTCAAGCCGCAACCGGCGCGAGGCGAAAGCCAAGTCGATATGTCGAGCGTGCCCGGTGCGAGCCGAGTGCGCCGCGCACGCGCTGGCAGTTCGTGAGCCGTACGGGGTCTGGGGAGGTTTCAGCGAAGCGGAGCGGCTGCGGCTGCTCGCGGTCGGCTGGGAGGACCTCGCCGACCGGCATCACGGACGCGTCGACCTCGCCCGGCTCGACGCGCGCCTCGGCCGACCCCACAAGTCGGCGGTACCGGCACAACGGCAGGTACCAGCGGCCTGACGCCGCCCGCGCGGCATCACCACACGGCGCGGTCCCCTGCGGGGGCCGCGCCGTGTTGTTGAGCGGCTCGACTACTCAACCGTGACCCGCACGGAGTGCCAGCCCGTGGCGCCGTTGGGGTCCGGCGGCGCCGGCGTGCTGGTCTGAGTCTCGCCCGTGCTGTCGGTGGCGCGCACCCGTACGGTGTGCTGCCCCTTCGCCGCGTGCCACTGGTACGACCATTCGCGCCAGGTGTCCGACGACACCGTGCCGGCCAGCGTCGCTTCCATCCACGGGCCGCCGTCCACCTGGACCTCGACCTTCTTGATGCCGCGGTGCTGCGCCCATGCCACCCCGGCCACGGTGACCACGCCGGCCTTGCGCTTCGCGCCGTCGCGCGGCGTGTCGATGCGCGACTGCGTCTTGATCGGCGCCTGTTGCGACCAGCCGCGCGGCACCCAGTACGCGTCGAAGTCCGCGAACCGGCTCAACTCGATCTCGGTGATCCACTTGCACGCGGACACATAGCCGTACAGGCCCGGTACCACCATCCGGACCGGGAATCCGTGCTCCACCGGCAGCGGCGCGCCATTCATGCCGACCGCGAGCAGCGCGTCACGGCCGTCGCGCAGCACCGCGGTCGGGCTGCCGCAGGTCCAGCCGTCCACCGAACGCTGGATCACCTGGTCGGCGTCCGGCAGTGGCTGGGCCTCGTCGAGCAGCGCCTTGATCGGCGTCCCGAGCCAGAGCGCGTTGCTGATCAGATCGCCGCCGACCTCGTTGGACACACACGCGAGCGTGACGTACCGCTCGATCATCGGCCGCTTCAGCAGCTGGTCCCAGGTGATCGTGATCGGGTTCCGGACCATCCCGAAGATCCGCAACTGCCAGGTCGCCGGGTCGACCTCGGGCGGGTACAGCGAGGTGTCGATCCGGTAGAAATCGTCGTTCGACGTGACGTAGGGCACGGCGCCCTGCGCCTGGGCGTTCGCCGGAACGGGCGGCGGCGCCGCGACCGGTCGCGGCAGCACCACAGAGTTTCGAGCGGCGGTGACCGCGCGCCGGCCCGTCAGCAGGCGGCCGGCGACGCCGCTGACCGCCGCGACCGCGAACACGATCCCCAGACCTTTGAGAAACCGGCGCCGGCTCCCTTCGAGGTACGGCGCTCCGCCGCCCCGGTCTTCCCCAGCCCTGCCGGCTGCGGTCCCCGCCGCACCGGCCTCTCCGGCCGCGGTCACCGCGCCGCTGGGAGTCCGCGCGCCGACCGGCTCGGGCCGCGTCGCCGGCTCCGCCGCGGCCGCCAGCGAGAGCAGATAGCGCAGGACAGGGACCGCAACCGCCGCGCCGACGAGCGACGGCAACGCGGCGAGCACGCCGGCGTCATGGCGGGTCACCGCGGCGACCGCGCCGATCACACCGAACAGCGCGATGCCGGCGAGCGCCGCCCGCCACGAGCGCACCGCGATGACGCCGACGCCGTAAGCGTAGGCGGCCAGCACGATGGCCGTGCCGATGATCAGGGCCGTCTTGTCATGTACGCCGAACACTGCGATGCCGACGTCCTTGATCGGCGCGGGCACGTTGTCGACGACCACCCCACCGACCGCCAGCAGCGGCGCGGACAGCGGCCCGGTCGCGACGGCGACGAGCTCGGCCACCCCGAGCGCCGCGGCGGCGGCCGCCACGCCGGACAGACCGGCGCGCACGGAAGATTTCACGCCCCCATCCTCCACCCGCCGGCTGAACCCGGCCTTACGGCCCGCTTACGGCTCCGACAGAGAGGTTGCGGAGACACGAAAGGGCGCGCCGACCCCGTCGGCGCGCCCGTTAGTGGTGCTGTCGGGTCAGAAACCCGCACCGTGCTGGTGGCCAGGCCCGCCGTGGCCGTGGCCGCCGGATGCCGCGGGCTCCGGCTCGGCCGGCTTCTCGACCACGAGGCTCTCCGTGGTGATCAGCAGGCCGGCGATCGACACCGCGTTGGCGACCGCGTTGCGGGTCACCTTGACGGGGTCGATGATGCCGGACGCGACGAGATCGACATAGGAGTCGGTCGCAGCATCGAGACCGTGGCCCCAGCCGAGCTCGCGCACCTTGCCCACCACGACGTAACCGTCGTGGCCGGCGTTCTGCGCGATCCAGCGCAGCGGCTCGTCGAGCGCCTTGCGAACGATCGACACACCGACCGCCTCATCGCCGGTGAAGCCGAGGTCACCGTCGAGCTCGGACGTGATGTGCAGAAGCGCGGCGCCGCCACCGGGGACGGTGCCTTCCTCGACCGCCGCCTTGGTCGCCGAGATGGCGTCCTCGATGCGGTGCTTGCGCTCCTTCATCTCGACCTCGGTCGCGGCGCCGACCTTGATGACCGCGACGCCG
>JBKOWB010000248.1:0-11082 GCA_046724195.1 Actinomycetota bacterium | reverse complement strand
GGTCGGTGATGGACGAGCCCGGCTTCATGGCGATGGGTGGCCAGGCCGAGGCGATCTCCAACGTGCTTCGTGAGCGTCACGACATGAACGCCGGCATCGGCGCCGCGCTGGCGCTGGCGGCCCAGGCGCTGGGCCGCGTGGGCGGCGAGAACGGAAACCCGCGCAAGCTGGACGCGAAACAGCTCGAGGTCGCCGTGCTGGACCGGCGGCGCAAGGGCCGGGCGTTCCGGCGGATCACCGGCGCGGCGCTGACCTCGCTGCTGTCGGGCGGCCAGGACGTGCCCGAGAAGGAGCTCGGCGACGCCGGCGAGGTCCGCGATGCCGCACCGCCGGCACCGGCCGAGGACAAGCCGGTGGTGTCGGCAGCGTCGGAGGACTTGGAGGACGGCGGCCCGTCGCGGACCGAGACCGGCCCGTCGCAGACCGAGATCGGCCAGTCGCGGACCGAGACGGGCAAGGCCTCGCGCACCGAGGCCGGCGTGGACGACGAAGGCGACGAGACCGGCGACGCCGTCAACGGCGACGGATCCTGACACATCCCGCCACGCCGAGGCCCCGAACGGCGGGTCGCGCGTGGCGCCGAGGGCCCGGCCTGGTGTCAGTCCACGACAAGCGGACGCCACCACTCGGCGTGGTCGCGGTACCACTGGACCGTGGCCGGCAGCCCCTCGGCGAACTCGATGCGTGGACGGTAGCCCAGCTCGCTCCGGATCCGGTCGTCATCGAGCGCGTACCGCCGGTCGTGGCCCTTGCGGTCCGCCACGCTGACCACCTGGCTCCAGTCCCCGCCGCATTCCAGCAGCAGCCGCCCGGCGAGATCGCGGTTCGACAGCTCGGAGTTGCCGCCGATGTGGTAGATCTCGCCCACCTGCCCCTCCAGCAGCGCCAGCGCCACGCCGCGGCAGTTGTCGTCGACGTGCACCCAGTCGCGGATCTGGCTGCCGTCGCCGTACAGCGGCACTGTGCGGCCCTCGAGCAGGTTCGTGATGAAGCGGGGAACCACCTTCTCCGGGTGCTGGTACGGCCCGTAGTTGTTGGCGCTGCGTGTCACCACGACCGGTAGGCCGTGCGTGCGGTGGTAGGCCAGGGCCAACAGGTCCGCGGCCGCCTTCGTAGCCGCGTACGGGGAATTGGGCGACAGCGGTGACCGTTCGGTCGACGCCCCGGTGTCGATCGACCCGTACACCTCGTCCGTCGAGACGTGCAGGAACCGCCCGGTGCCGTGCCGGAACGCGGCGTCCAGCAATACCTGGGTGCCGATCACATTGGTGGTGGCGAAATCCGCCGCGGCCAGGATGGACCGGTCGACGTGCGATTCGGCCGCGAAGTGCACGATCGCGTCGTGTCCGCGTACCACGGTGTCGACGAGATGGGCATCGCAGACGTCGCCGGGCACGAAATCGAGCCGCTTGCTCTCCGCCACCGGGCCCAGGTTCGCGAAATTGCCCGCGTACGTGAGCTTGTCCAGCACCGTGACCCGCGCGCCGGCCAGCCCGGGCATGGCGTCGGCGAGCACGGTGCGGACGAAATGGGAGCCGATGAAGCCGGCGCCACCGGTGACCAGAATATTCATCAAGGTGGCAGTGTATCCGCAGGTCGTGGGCGTACGCGCGATGCGCGTGCCACGCCGGTACGCGGTGCGTCGGCGAAACCGCGGCTTGTCACTGCCGTTCACGGCCCCCAGGCAGATAGTGTTTCGTCATGGAACGGCGAATTTTCGGCCTCGAGACCGAGTACGGGGTCACCTGCACCTACCGGGGACAGCGGCGGCTGTCGCCCGACGAGGTGGCTCGGTACCTGTTCCGCAGAGTGGTGTCCTGGGGACGGTCCAGCAACGTCTTCCTCCGCAACGGCGCCCGGCTCTACCTGGACGTCGGCTCCCACCCCGAGTACGCGACCCCCGAGTGCGACTCCGTCATCGACCTCGTCGCGCATGACCGGGCCGGCGAGCGGATCCTCGAGGGACTGCTGGTCGACGCCGAGAAGCGCCTGCACGACGAGGGAATCGCCGGGGAGATCTACCTCTTCAAGAACAACACCGACTCAGCCGGCAACTCGTACGGATGCCACGAGAACTACCTCGTGAGCCGGCACGGCGAGTTCGGCCGGCTCGCCGACGTGCTCATCCCGTTCCTGGTCACCCGGCAGCTGATCTGCGGCGCCGGCAAGGTGCTGCAGACCCCGCGCGGCGCCGTGTTCTGCCTGTCGCAGCGCGCCGAGCACATCTGGGAGGGCGTATCCAGCGCCACCACCCGCAGCCGCCCGATCATCAACACCCGCGACGAGCCGCACGCGGACGCGGAGCGCTACCGCCGCCTGCACGTCATCGTCGGCGACTCGAACATGAACGAGGTCACCACGCTACTGAAGGTGGGCAGCGCCGACATCGTCCTGCGGATGATCGAGGCCGGCGTGGTGATGCGCGACCTCTCGCTGGAGAACCCGATCCGGGCCATCCGCGAGGTCAGCCACGACGTCACCGGCCGCCGCAAGATCCGCCTGGCCAACAACAAGGAGGTCAGCGCGCTCGAGATCCAGCAGGAGTACCTGGCGAAGGCCACCGAGTTCGTCGAGCGCCGCGGCGGCGACCAGACCGCCAAGCGCGTGGTCGAGCTCTGGGGCCGTGTCCTCAACGCGATCGAACACGGCGACCTCGACCCGGTGGCCCGGGAGATCGACTGGGTGAGCAAGCTCAAGCTCATCGAGCGCTACCAGAGCAAGCACCAGATCCCGATGTCGCACCCGCGGGTCGCGCAGCTCGACCTCGCCTACCACGACGTCCGCCGCGGCCGCGGCCTGTACGCGCTGATGGAGAAGCGCAAGCAGGTCGACCGCATCTCCAACGACCTGGAGATCTTCGAGGCCAAGGAGACGCCGCCGCAGACCACCCGCGCCCGCTTGCGCGGCGAGTTCATCCGCCACGCCCAGGAGAAGCGGCGCGACTTCACCGTCGACTGGGTCCATCTCAAGCTGAACGACCAGGCCCAGCGCACCGTGCTGTGCAAGGACCCGTTCCGCGCCTACGACGAGCGAGTAGAGCGCCTGATCGCGAGCATGTGAAAGCCTCGCAGGGCGCCGGCTATGCCAGCAGTGACGCGGCGTGGCGGCCGGCGGCCGCCGCCGCCAGGAAGTAAGCGCGGTCGGCGTCCAGGTCGCGGCCCATCGTGGACAGCGGGACCGGGCTGGCACGGAGGGCCTCGTCCAGACGGTCCACCGGCACGAGGACCAGGCGGTGGCGGGCGGCGAGCGGCCTCAGGGCCGCATCGACGTCGGCGGCCAGGTCCGGCGCGAGGCCGTCGGGGACCACCAGGTCGGCGCGGAGCAGGGCCACCTTTCCGTACGCCGTGAGGCTGTGGTGGGAGACGCCGCGGTGGCGGGGACGGGCGTCGCCGCTCGAGATCCGGAGCGAGCCGATCGGCTGGCCCTCCAGGGTGGCCACCGCGTTGACGGCTTCGCCCGCCGACACGCCGGAGAAGCCCCACGCCGTGCCCGTGCCCAGGTTGCCGGGACCTTGAGTCACGATCGTCACGTCCGCCCCCAGCACATGCCGGGCGGCCAGGAGGCCGGTGTGGACGGTGCCCGCCTCGAGATCGCCGCCGAACGCCTGGCCCGTGGTGATCGTGCCGGCAAGGTGGTCGCGCAGCCCGTCGAGCGTGCGTGAGAACCACGCTGGCAGCGCGCCGCCGTCGGTCATCACGTAGGCGACCCGGGCGGCCGGCCGGTCGGCGCGGACGCCGGCCAGGATCGCCGGCAGCGCCGAGTGCAGGTCCGCCGTCACGACCGGCATGCCGTCGAGGCTGACCGCCGCGGCCATGACGTCGCGGTGCGGTGACGCCTCCTCGTCCACGCCGAGCAGGATGGGCTGCAGGGGGGTGTACCGCGCCTTGACCAGGTGGCCCGCCGCGCGCGTCGTGGCGTCGGAGGGCGGGTCGGCGGGGAGCCGGTCGGGCAGCGCCACGACGAGCGCGTAGCCACCGGTGCCAAGGCCCATGGCCAGCGCGCCCACGTTCAGCAGAACCCGGTCGCCGGGCAGCGGCTCGCCCGTGAGCGCGGGGTATGCGAGCGCGCGGAGCGGGCCGTCCGGGGTACTCACGTCCATCTCGAGCGCGCCCTGCCAGCGCCGCCGTACCGAAGAAACCGTCCCGGACCGCCACCGCACCATGGCGGCCGACCCTACTAGTCGACGCCGCCGTCGACGTGGTCACGGCCCGCCGCGCCGCGCGTCGGATCGAGGAAGACGTACCGGATGGCCGGGTAGCGGGCCCGCAGCCGCCGTTCGGCGTCGTCGGAGGCGGCCTCGATCTGCGCGCCGGTGACGTTGTCTTCGAAGTCGACCTTCGCGGCCACCAGGACGTCGTCGAGGCCGAGCTGCATGGTCAGCAACGTCGGCACGGCGGTGACCACCGGGATGCTGGCCAGGTCCGCCGCGATCTGGTTGTGTATCCGGCGCGGCACCGCCCGGCCGACCAGGAGCGACACGTTGCTGCGTGCCAGGATGGTGGCCACCACCAGCAGCAGCAGGCCGATCGCGATGGACGCGAGGCCGTCCCACAGCGCGGACCCGGTCATCTGGGCCAGCGCCAGTCCGACGGCCGCGAGCACCAGACCGATGAGGGCCGCCGAGTCCTCGAAGAAGACCGCCTTCACCGTGGTGTCCGGGGTGAGCCGCAGGAACCGCCGCGCCGTCGTGCCCCAGCGCTCGGACTCGTTCTCCACTTGGCGGCGGGCGCGCATGAACGAGACACCCTCGGCGACGAACGACACCGCCAGCACGATGTACGAGACCAGGTAGTCGCCGGCTTGCTCGCCGCCGAGCACCGTGGTGACACCGTGGTAGATGGAGAATCCGGCGCCGGCGATGAACGTGAACAGCGCGGCGAGCAGCGCCCAGACGAAGCTCTCCTTGCCGTACCCGAAGGGGTGTTCGTCGTCGGCCGGTTTGTCCCCGCGGCGCAGCGCGACGAAGAGGAACACCTCGGTGACCGTGTCGGCCAACGAGTGCGCGGACTCCGACAGCATGGCGGCCGAGCCGGACAGCATCCCGGCGACCAGCTTGGCGGCCGCGATGACCAGGTTCGCCACGCCGGCGATGACGACGGTGCCGACGCTCTCGCTCTCGCCGGTACTCCGGCCGGGCGACTCCGGCGTTCCGGCGGGCGACGGCGCCCCCAGCGGCTCCGCGGCGGCGAGGCCGACGGGAGTCTGTTCGGGGTCGGAGTCGGGAGTGGTCTGGGCCACGTGAGCATCCTTCCCCTTCCCGGTTACGAATAACAGCGGGGCCCTTTGCGCATACCGCCATTGCGTGCCCGGGCTGCTAGCGTTTCGGACGTGTCGCGGACCCGTACCGAGCGCCTGGTGAACCTGGTGATCTGTCTGTTGTCCACGCGACGGCTCCTCACCGCCGCGCAGATCGCGGCGACCGTTCCCGGCTACGAGCACGACCCGGAGGATCCGCGCGACCACGAGGCGTTCCAGCGCAAGTTCGAGCGGGACAAGGCCGAGCTCCGCGAGCTGGGCGTGCCGCTGGAGACCGGCACCGCGAGCGTCTTCGACACGGAACCGGGCTACCGCATCGCGCATCGCGAGTACGCGCTGCCGGACATCCCGCTCGAACCCGACGAGGCCGCCGCCGTCGGCATCGCGGCGCGGCTATGGCAGCACGCCGGCCTGGCCGCCGCGGCGTCGTCGGGGCTGGCCAAGCTGCGTGCCGCGGGCGTGGAGGTCGACCCGCAGGCCACGCTCGGAGTGGAGCCCGTCGTTACGGTGGACCCGGCGTTCGGCCCGTTGACCGGCGCGGCCCGCGACCGCCGCGCGGTCACCTTCAGCTACCGGGTGCCGGAGGTCGACGACCCGGCGACCCGGCGGCTGGAGCCGTGGGGCGTGGTCTGCTGGCAGGGCCGCTGGTACGTGGTGGGCCACGACCGCGACCGCGGGGCGACCCGGTGCTTCCGGCTCTCCCGGATCGTCGGCAACGTCCGCCTGACCGAGCCGGCCCACGCGTTCACGCCGCCCAAGAACGTCGATCTGATCAGCCACGTCGCCACGTGGTCGGGCCCGATCGCGCATGACGGCCGGGCCACGGTCACGGTCCGTCCGGGGCGCGCCGCGGGCCTGCGCCGCTGGGCCGTCGAGGCGGTACCCGCGCCGGACGGCGACCGGCTCACGGTGCCGTATGCCGACGTCGAGCGCCTGGCCGGCACGCTGGTCGGCTACGGCGCGGACGTGCGCGTGGAGTCGCCACCGGAGCTGCGCGAGGCGGTCATCCAGCAGCTCAAGGAGGTCGTCGCCCGGCACGAGCCGCTGGCCACGGCGGTGTCGACATGAGCACGCAGCGGACGTCGGTGGATCGGCTGGGGCGGCTGCTCAACCTCGTGCCGTACCTCCTGGCGCGGCCCGGGATCGCGGTGGCCGAGGCCGCCGCGGGCCTCGGGGTCACCGAGCGCCAGCTGCGCGAGGACCTGGAACTGCTCTGGGTCTGTGGCCTTCCGGGCTATGGCCCGGGCGACCTGATCGACATGGCGTTCGACGGCGACCGGGTGACGGTCACCTACGACGCCGGCATCGATCGTCCGCTTCGGTTGACCCAGGACGAGGCGCTCGCGCTGGTGGTGGCGCTGCGGATGCTCGCCGAGACGCCGGGGACCGGCACCCGCGACGCGATCGAGCGCGCCCTCGCCAAGATCGAGAACGCGGCCGGCGACCTGGCGGACCCGCCCGTCGCGGTGCGGTTGCCGGCCAACGCGGAACGACTCGACGCGATCCGCGCCGCGGTCGAGGGCGGCCACGCGCTGCGGCTGACGTACTACACGGCCACGCGCGACGAGACCACCGACCGCGTCGTCGACCCGCTGCGCGTGCTGATGGTCGGTGGCAAGGCGTACCTGGAGGCGTGGTGCCGGCGAGCCGAGGCCACCCGGATGTTCCGGGTCGACCGGATCGACGCGTTCACCGAGCTGGACGAGCCGGCCGCGCCGCCTGCCCACGTCGACCTGCACGACGTCAGCGACGGTGTCTTCCACCCCACGCCGGACCTGCCCCTGGTCACGCTGCGGGTGGGCCGCGGCAGCCGGTGGATCACCGAGTACTACCCGTGCGAGGAGGTCCGTCGCGACGGCGACGAGTGGCTGGTGACCATGCGGGTCACCGATCTCGGCTGGGCGCAGCGGCTGCTGATCGGCCTCGGACCGGACGTGACGGTGGTCGGTCCGCTGGAACTGGTGGAGCGGATCCGCGCCCAGGCCGCCGCCGCTCTGGATCAGTACGCCGCGCCGCCGGCGAGCGACGCCGCGGCCCGCTAAGGTGAGCGCCGTGGTGATGTGGATCGTGGTCGCGGCGGTGGTCGTCGGGATGATCGTCCTGATCGCGGCGGTAGCTCCGGTGCTGGGCCGACTGTCCGGGCTGCGCCGTGCGGTGACGAAGCTGCAACGCCGGCAGGCGGATGCGATGAGGCTCCGGGCGGCCGGAGTCGAGTTGGAGAGGTCGCTGGTCGCGCTGCAGGAACGGGCCGATGAGGCGCAGCGGCGGCTCGCGGTGATCAAGGCGGCGCGTGGCGCTGACTGACTCGTGTGGGCGTGCGGCGTTCCCGCCCTGTTGTCCGAGACTTTCCCTTCTCCGCCAAACCAACGGGGTCCGGCGCGGGCCGCTTCCAGGAAGCGCACGTACGATGGACCCGCACAGCCGACAGTCCTTGATCCCACCGACTGGAGTACATCCATGGGCGCCCTCAAGCCATGGCACATCATCATCTTCGTGGTCGTCCTCGTGCTGCTCTTCGGCGCGAAGCGGCTGCCGGACGCCGCGCGGTCGCTGGGCCGGTCGTTGCGGATCATGAAGGCGGAGACCAAGGGGCTCATCGACGACGACAGCAACGTCGCCGAGAAGGCGGAGCCACAGCATTCGCGCCAGCCGCTGAGCGGCGAAGTCCAGGGCGGCTACCCGCCGGGGCAGTACCAGCAGCAGCCACCGCAGTACCAGCAGCAGCCACCGCAGTACGGACAGCAGCCGCCCCAGTACCAGCAGCCGGGGTACCAGCAGCCCGGGCCGCAGCAGCCGGGATACCAGCAGCCGCAGCCGCCACCGGCGCAGCCGTACGTCGACCCGGTGCAGAGCACCAACGAGCGCTGACCGACGGCCGTGGCACTGTCGCTGCGCCGTCGGGGGCCCAGCAAGTTCCAGCAGGCCGCCGACGGCTCCATGACCCTGATCGAGCACGTCCGGGAGCTGCGTAACCGGCTGTTCTGGGCGTCCATCGGTCTGGTCGCCGGGCTGATCGTCGGCTTCATCCTCTCCCAGTGGGTGTTCCACCTTCTCGAGGAGCCGTACTGCTCACTGCCGAGTTCCTGGGTCGACGGTAAGTGCAAGTTCCTCGTCCTCGGCGTCGGGGACACGCTGATCCTGCGGCTCAAGATCGCGCTCTGGGTCGGCATCATCGTCGGCGCGCCGGTGTGGCTCTACCAGCTGTGGGCGTTCATCGCGCCAGGCCTGCACCGGCACGAGCGCAAGTGGGCGTACATCTTCGTCGCGATCGCGGCGCCGCTGTTCTGCGCGGGCGCCGTGCTGGCTTTCCTGGTGGTCGGCCACAGCCTCAACTTCATCATGGAGGCGGGCGTCCTCGGCGAGGCGACGCAGCTCGAGGTCACGTCGTACGTCAGCTTCGTGACGAGCATGATCCTACTGTTTGGCGTGGCGTTCGAGTTCCCGCTGATCCTGCTGATGCTCAACTTCGCCGGCGTGGTCCGGGCGAAGCGGCTGCTCAGCTGGTGGCGCGTGGTGATCTTCCTGTCGTTCGCGTTCGCCGCGATCGCCACCCCCGACCCCGGCCCGTTCGGCATGACGCTGCTGGCCGCGGCCATGTCGCTGCTGTACTTCATCGCGGTCGGCGTCGCGTTCATCAACGACAAGCGCAAGGGCCGCGACCGGGAGATCTACGCGGGCCTGGACGACGACGAGCTGTCGCCGCTCGATGACCCGCGCGAGCCGGTAGCGGCCGGCGACCGCATCGATCCGCCCGTCCCCATCGCCCAGCCGGAGCCGGTATCGCGGCCGTTGCCGCTGGATCATCGATACGACGACATGACGTGAGACCCCGGCCGGTACCCTCCGGCTGTGACGCATGACGACATCGCGGTGCTGGCCAACCCTTCGGCGGGGCGGGGCCGGCACCGCGGCCTGCTTCCGGAGGTGCTTGACCGCCTCGGCGCTTCTGGCCGGCCGGTGCGGCTGCTGGCGGCGGACAGCTCGGACGAGGCGGAGAAAGCCTGCCATCGGGCCGTCGCGGAGGGCGTCGCGGCCGTGGTGGCGGTCGGCGGGGACGGCACCGTGCACCAGGCGCTGCAGTCGGTGGCCGGGCGGCCGGTCGGCTTCGGAGTGGTTCCGGCGGGCACCGGCAATGACTTTGCGACCGGCACCGGCGTACCGGAGGATCCGTTCGCGGCCGCGGCGGCGATCGCCGCCGCGATCCGCGACGGCCGGGACCGACCGGTCGATCTTGCCCGGATGACCGGTCCGGAGGGTGAGGTGCGCTGGTACGGCGCGGTCCTCGCGGCCGGCTTCGACGCGATCGTCAACGAGCGTGCGAACCGGATGCGCTGGCCCCGCGGCCCGCGCCGCTACGATCTGGCCATTGCACTGGAGACAACGCGGCTGCGGTCGCGCTTCTACCAGCTCGAACTCGACGGCGCCGACCGCAGCGGCCCCTATGTGCTGGTCGCGGTCGGCAACTGCCCGAGCTACGGCGGCGGGCTGCGGATCTGCCCCGACGCGGATCCCACCGACGGGCTGCTGGACGTCGTGACGGCCGCGCCGCTGGGCCGGATCGCGCTCGCCCGGCTCAAGCCACGGGTGCGCCGCGGCACCCATGTCACCGACCCGCTGGTCGCCGCGTTCCGAGCGCGGCAGGTGCGGATCAACGCCGAGGAGATCATCGGGTACGCGGACGGCGAGCGGATCGGGCCGCTGCCATTGGTGGTGGACTGCGTGCCCGGTGCGGTCCGGTTGCTGGTCTGACGGGCCCTTCAGCGGCGCCTAGGGGCAGCCGGCCAGCGCCAGCGTCGCGCCCAGGCCGTTCGTGCGCCCCGGCTCGGCCGCGGGCAGCACCAGCGCGGCACAGCCGGCCTTGACCGCCCCGGCGTCGGCCGGGGTGTCGCCGACCATCAGCGTCCGCTCCGGCTCGACGCCGACCATGCCGCACGCGCGCAGGAAGATCGCCGGGTCCGGCTTGCAGCGGCCCACCTCGTATGACAGCACGAACGCGTCGACCAGGGCGTCGATGCCCCAGGCCGCGAAGTGCGGGCGGATGTCGAAGCCGATGTTGCTGACCACGCCCACCTTGATCCCGGCGTCGTGCAAGGTGCGTAACGTCGGCTCGGTGTCCGCGTACGGCAACCAGCCCTCCGGGCCCAGCAGCCGGTCGTAGAGCGCGTCGGCCAGCCCTTCGACGTCCGTTCTCACGGTCGCCGCCAGGCCGACGTACGCGGCGCGGTGACAGTGCTCGTACAGGTCGCGATCCGCCCAGACCTCCGCGAGGTGCGGCGGCACCCGGTGCGGCAGCGGTCCGCCAGCCCGGCCGACCGTGACCAGCCGGTCGGCCAGCGCGGTCGCCTTGGCCCGGTCCAGCTCGGTGCCGCACGCGCCGGCGGCGGCGATCACCCAGTCCACCGGGTCCTCGACCTGGGCCAGCGTGCCCTGGAAGTCGAAGAGCACGGCGTCGACCTGGCGGTGCGGCCGATGCGGGGGCTGACTGGTCGAAACGTCGGCATCCGGCACGTCGTGCACCATACCGAGCGGCGCCGGCCGGGCCGCCGGCAACCGCCGCGCTTCGCCTGTCACAAGCACGAACTAGCCTTGAGGTCATGACGAGCCCCGCCGAACGATATGTGGATTCGAAGCGGCGGGCGGCCCGCGCGGCCGCGTTCCCGGCCCTCGACGACTTCATGCTCGATGTCGGCTTCGACCTGGACGACTTCCAGCGGGAGGCGTGCGAGGCCTTGGAACGCGGCAGCGGCGTGCTGGTCTGCGCTCCGACCGGCGCGGGCAAGACCGTGGTGGGCGAGTTCGCCGTGCACCTGGCGCTGCGCGCCGGTG
>JBKOWB010000065.1:0-16456 GCA_046724195.1 Actinomycetota bacterium | reverse complement strand
GTTGAGCACGAGCGCGGCCAGCTCCTTCTGATCGAAGTACTTGGCGGCCATATCCCACACCTCGTCCGGTACCGGGTTGGAGTTGTCGGCGAGGCGGGTGACGGCTTCGGTCAGCGCCAGCACGGCGCGTTCCTCGTCGCTGAACCAGGGCGTCTCACGCCATGCGGCGACGGTGAAGACCTGTTCCTCGGTGGCGCCGTGCTTGCGCGACTGTAGGGCGCCGCCCTCCACACACGGGCTGCACCCGTTGATCTGGCTGGCGCGCAGGTGGCTCAGCGACAGCAGCTTCGCTTCTACTCCGGCGCTCGCGATGGCTTTGTTGACGGCGATCAGCGCCGGCATCGCCTCGGGGATCAGGACCGCTGGGTTCGGCATGCGTTCGGTTGACATCTTTTCTCCTGAGTCGGCGTGCCGTGACTGGACCCATCCGACCACCAGCGCGTCGAACCTCGCGCCGTCCATGGGACACCGTGGGACACCCGAGACGCGGCCTAGCTGCGGAGACGTACCTCTGTTCCAAGGCTGCGGGCTGGGACGGGTATCCTGTTCCAAGTGTCGAGCGGCCATGAGCGCCTGATCGCCCAGCTCGCGCGGATCAAGGAGCTGAGCGGGCTCAGCCTGCGCGCCCTCGCCCGTCAGACGGGCCTGAGCAGTTCGTCACTGTCTCGGTATCTGACGGGCCAGCTGGTGCCGCCGTGGGACGCCGTCGTGGCGCTGTGCCGGGCCGTGGGACGTGACCCCCGTCCGCTACGCGCCTTGTGGGCTGAGGCGTCAAAGGCCGGTGCGACTCCCGCCCCGCGCAGGAATGACCTTCCGGCCGATCTCGTCGACTTCACAGGGCGCGAGACGGAGGCCGCTCTGGTCGCGGATCTGCTGCGGACAGCAAATGCGGTCGCGATCGACGGTATGGCGGGGGTCGGGAAGACCAGTCTGGCCGTGCGTGTGGCGCACAAGCTTGCTCCGTCGTTTCCGGATGGTGGGCTCTACCTCGACCTGCACGGCTTCACTCCCGGCCAGGAACCACTTGAGCCGTTCGCCGCACTGGGCCGGCTGCTGGGCGCCCTAGGTGTGTCGAATCTTCCAGCGGACACGGCCGAACGGGCGGCGCTGTGGCGGTCGGAACTGTCCCAGCGGCGGGCTCTGGTGGTACTGGACAATGCTGTTGACGCGGAGCATGTGCGTCCGCTCCTTCCCGGCGCGGGGAACTCCGCCGTACTGGTCACTAGTCGCAACCGGCTGGTGAGCCTGGGCGGGCTGCCGCCGGTGTCCTTGGAGCCACTGTCCAATAAGGACTCCGCTGCTCTTTTCGGCCGGGCGGCTGGCGTTGACCTGACCGATGGGGAGGCGGTCTCCCAAGTGCTGCGGCAGTGTGGTGGGCTGCCGCTGGCGCTACGGATGGCAGGTGCCAGGCTGCGGCATCGTCCGGGTTGGACCGTGGCGGTGCTGGCAGAGCGACTACGGGCCAACACCAGTCGCTATGACGCCGTGTTCGGCATGTCGCTGCAGCAGCTCGATACGGACCAGCGCCGCATGTTCCGGTTGCTGGGTGTGCTGCCAGGCGCTGACTTTGATGGCCCGGTGGCTGGCGCGCTTACGGCAATGACGCCAGTCCGCGTCGGTGCGGTGCTGGAAGACCTGGTGGACGCGCATTTGGTACAGGAGCCCTCGCCTGGGCGGTACCGGCTGCACGACCTGATCCGGCGGTACGCCGCGGATCTCGCCGCCGATGAGGAGCCGCAAGCGGACGCGGCCTTGCACCGTGTCTTGAGGCACTACCTGGCGCATGCGATCGCCCACGATCGGATGCTGCCCTTCTTGCACCGTGACCAGACTCTTCCGGCCGATCCCGCGAAAGCCATGGCCTGGTTCGACACCGAGTACACCAACCTGGTCGCCTGCTTCGACATCGCTACCCGGCTCGGTGTCGATGAGGTGGTGGCCGGCTTGCCGCAGGCGATGCGAGGGTGGTTCTTCCGGCATCGCGGAACCGATGACCAGCTGCGCCTGCTCGAAGGCGCCGTAGCTGCCGCGGAACGCCTCGGACGCAACGAGCAGCGGGCTTCCCTGCTGGTGGATCTCGGCTTCGCCCGCGCTGCCGCTGGACGTCTCGCCGAGGCGCTCGCCGCTTACGAACTGGCGGAAAAGTCCGGTTTGGATGACGACGACCTTGCGAGCGGGCTGGCGCTGCGCATGGGCTATGTGCGCCTGGATCTCGGTGATCTCGAAGCGGCACAGGCTCAGTTCCGGCTGGCGCGAAAGCTGTTCGAGAAGACCGGGCACCGCACCGGGCAGTCACAGGCACTCGCTTTCGACGGCTGGGTGACCCTCCGCCTCGGACGGCGCGGCGAAGCCGCCGAACTCGCCCGCGCGTCAATCGCCGTGGCCGAGGGGCCCTCCCAGATCACCGGCCTGGTCACGCTTGGCGTTGCCCTAGCATCCACCGACCCCGCGCAGTCGCGGAGGACCCTAGAATTCGCGTTGCAGCTGGCCGAGCAGGACGGCCCTCCACAGAACCAGGCGCGGTGTCACAACTACCTCGGTGTCGCGCTGCGCATCATGGGTTCACTCGACGAGGCACTCGAACATCATCGGCGCGCCTTCGAGCTGCTGGAGCCGCTGTCCGAGGCCCAACTGGAGATTGACTTCCTGCATACGTACGCCGAGACGTGCCGCACGGCGGGTCGTTACGACGAGGCGCTAGCGTTGCATGAGCGCACTATCGAGCTGGCGCGCAAGCTCGGGCGGCCGCATGACGAAAAGCTTGCGCGTGAGGCGTATCAAGCTAACCAGCTGAAACCGACCAGCGATACTGACACCGTCGCCGCGATCGACAGCGGCGAGCAGACACCCCGGTACCTGACCGGGCAACCGGCCAGCTGACTGGCACCGATGACTTCCGGGCGGCAGTGGCTCTACTCCCTCGACGGCCTTCTCGCCGACGAGGGCACCGAGTTTTGGAAGTTCTGCTTCGACCTCCCCGAAAACCGTGAGCCCGACAACCCGGCGCAACTCGACCTTCTCCAGAACGCGTACGCGCACAACATGCCGTAATTTTCGCAGAGGCGAACGCGGCGGCCAGTCATGCGGAGGCGCCATGACCCTTTCGGTCCACACTGCCGAACGCGCGCACCGATCGGTTTATGCACCGGCGACACCGATGGGGGAGCGACGAGCGAGCGGGCGCGCGGCTCGCGGCCGGGTGCCGTGTCGGCGCCTGGCCGACTGGGATCCTGCCACGCGCGGCCACGACGCGCTGGACACCGTGCTCGCGCAGAACGAGACCCGTGTTCCTGATCTGGTGCCAATACGGATGTGGCGTATGTCGGCGTCGCTGTGGACCTACTTCCGTGGAGCGGCAGCGGTGATGGCGGCTGATCTCGCCGCCTCGCCGCACACGGGTATCGATGTGCAGTTGTGCGGCGACGCGCATGTGCTGAACTTCGGGTTGTGGGCCACGCCGGAGCGGCAGCTGTCCTTCGATCTGCGCGATTTCGACGAGACAGTGCGCGGGCCGTTCGAGTGGGACGTCAAGCGTTACCTGGCGAGTCTCGTTGTGCTCGCTCGCGACACCGGGCTGGACGACCGGATCGGATTGGCCGCCGTGCGCGCGGCATTGCAGGCGTACCGCGCCCGGATCGCCCATTACGCGACCGCCGACGAGTTGACGATCTGGTACGACGTGATCACCTCCGACGAGCTGCTTGAGCTATTCGGCCCAGAGGAGCAGGAACAGCTATCAGTGCGGTTGACCAAGCGAGCGCGGCGACGGACCAGCGCGGGCGCGGCCCGGAAGCTTACTCATGTGGTCGACGGCCGGCTGCGGATCGTCGACGACCCCCCGGCGCGGGTCCACTTGTCCGAAATCGTCCCTGCCGGCCACGCGGCCGGGCTCGCCGCGGAGACACTGCAGGCCTATCACGACAGCCTGCCCTATGAACGGCGTCACCTGCTCGACCGCTTCACGCTCGTCGATGTCGTCCGACAGGTCGTCGGCGTCGGAAGTGTCGGGATGCAGGTGTACCTGGTACTGCTTCAGGGCCGCAACGGCAAGGAGCCGCTGTTCCTGCAAATCAAGCAGGCCGGGCCATCGGTCTACGAGCAGTTCCTGGGCCCGAGCCCGTATCCGGGTCACGGCCAGCGGGTAATCCGCGGCAAGCGGCTCATCCAGGCGGCGAGCGACATCTTCCTTGGCTGGACGAGCGTGCAGGGATTCGACTTCTACGTGCGCCAGTTCCGGGATATGAAGGTAATCCCGAACGGCGAGCTCATCTCGCCGTATCTCGTGCCGTTTGCCGAGCGGTGCGCGCACGTACTCGCTCGGTCCCATTCACGTACCGGCGACGCGATGGCGATCGCGGGCTACATCGGCAAGGGCCGACGCTTCGACGAAGCCATGGCCGAGTTCGCCGTTGCATACGCCGACCAGACTGCGCGCGATCACCACAAGCTGGTCGCGGCCATCGCGGCCGGCGCCGTGGCAGCGCGACAGGGTTGATCCCGCCGACGGTCGCCCGCCCAGCCGATAGAAGGCTCGCGGTCATCGTCACGCTCCGCCCAAGCCGCCTCCAAACCCATGTCCTCACCGGACGGTCTCTCGGTTGCCGCCGCCGGCGTCCCACCGTCTCCGTCAGTGGGTTCGACTGACGGATTGGCCGGTAGGCCGGTTGCGCAACGGCAACTAATACCGGTAGGAACGTTGAGGTCATTGCCGGTTGTCTCTACGGGCGAACCCCGCCAACCGGGCTCACCAGACTAAGGGGGATCAATGGCACGCAGCCGCATCGCCGGGGCAGCAGCCATCGCACTCGTCCTACCGCTTCTAGCAGCACTGCCCGCGTCACCGGCGTCAGCGTCGGCTCACGCCAAACCGGCCGCGCCCGCAAACGCGGGTGCCAGTGACGTCCGAGAGCTAACTCGCAAGAGCTTCACGCTGGACGGCCGCAAGGTCGAGACGCCCAGCCGATACCAGCCGCGGGCTCAGGCGCACGTGCAAACCCAGGCCGCGGCCGAGACCCCGCCGGTCGGCACCGTCCGCCAGTGGCTCGGGCTCGACGACTTCCAGGGCCGGCTCTACCGCAAGGACTACACGCTTCGCGGCGTGGGCAACAACATCGAGGTATGGGTCGCCAACGACCTCTCGTTCCCGGCCGGCGACTGCCGCCTCCAGATCCCGACATCGACGCAGATCACCGACGCGCAGGTGGCAAACCTGGTCGACCAGTTCGACAACAACATGTATCCGAAGGAAACGGCGGCCTTCAGCACGCCACCGGACCGCGACGGCACGAACGCCCTGCTGGGGCCGGATAGCAACGGCAACGGCGGCGTCTACACCGGTGGCGGCAACAAGACGGTCACCCTCGTGGACAACGTCCGGGACGCCAACTTCTACACCTTCCCGGCCGCGCCGACGTACATCGCCGGCTTCTTCACGTCACAGTTCAATGAGCTGTTCGACCGCAACGTGATGACCATCGACGCGTTCGACTGGCTGCACCGCACGGGTGCCAACCCGCCGAACGAGCCGACCGCCGATCTGTGCACCAGCCGCCCGGCCCGCCCGAACCTGTACGAGGGCACGTTCTCGCACGAGTGGCAGCACCTGGCGCATTACTACACCGACCCGTTCGAGACGACCTGGCTCAACGAGGGGCTGTCCGACTTCGCCCAGACGCTCACCGGCTATGTCGACGCCACCAGAACGGTCTTCGACCGCGGCGGCGACAGCCACCTCTACTGCTTCCAGGGCTTCGGTCCGGTGCAGACGGAGTTCAACACCAACCCGCGGGACTGCGGCGGGCCGGAGAACTCGCTGAACCTTTGGGGCGAGGGCGGCAACCCGAACGCGGTGCTCGCGGACTACGGCAACGCGTACTCGTTCATCCTGTTCCTGTATGACCGGTACGGCACGGACATCGTCTCCCGCCTGCACAACGACGGGGCGCTGCAGGGCCTGCCCAGCCTGGACGCGGCCCTGAAGGCCGAGGGCGCCAGCAATATGTACCAGGTCATCCACGACTACCAGACGATGGTGCTGGTCGACAAGATCGTCGGGGACTCGCGCCGCGGGATCATGCTCGGCGTACCCAAGAGCAGAGTCACCACGCCGAGCCTGCGCTCCACGGTCAACCTCGCCAACCCGACCGCCAACACCACGCCCGGCGCGGCACCTAACGGCGCCGACTACGTGCCGCTGCAGAAGGCCGGCGGGCAGCTCCTGTCCGGCCGCGACCTGCGGTCGTTGTCGTTCCAGGGGGCCAAGACCCTGCCACCGCTCCCGCTGGCATGGACCATCGTGACGAACGACCCGGACCGTGGCGGTAACCCCGTCCTCTGGTCCGGAAATGCCAGCAACACCGACGCGACGGCGGTCACGTCGGTCACCGTGCCGACCGCCGACCCGACGCTGCGCTTCCTCGCGAAGTACGGCGCCGAGGCCGGCTTCGACTACGGCTACGTCACCGTCTCCACCGACGGCGGCGCGACCTACACGGCGATCCCCGGCGACAAGACCGTCGATGGTCCGCTCGGCCCGGCGATCAACGGCACGACCACTGGTTTCGAGCCGCACTCGTACGATCTGTCCGCGTACGCCGGTAAGGCCATCCTGCTCGGCTTCCGCTACGTCAGTGACGGTGGCGTCAACGAGGGCGGCTGGCTCATCGACGACATCACCGTCGGCGCCACGACGGTCAGCGACGGCAGCAGCCTCGCCCCGTTCGACTCGCCGACCGAGATCAAGCCGATCAGTGTGAAGAACTGGAACGTGCGGCTGATCGGCATCAACGAGCAGCACTCGATCGCGCTGCAGGTCGAGTTCGACGGCGCCGCCAACCTGACGCTCGGGCGGGCACGGCTGGCCCCGCTGAGCGTCTTTCCGAAGGTCGTCGCCGTGGTCGCCTACGACGAGCCGACCGAACAGGTGAACCAGTACGCGCCCTACACACTGACGGTCAACGGAGTCGTCCAGCCAGGAGGTGGCGGCGCCTGACCTGACCCAGCAAGGCCATGAGGGGCGCCTGCCGCCGAACCCGCGACAGGTGCCCCTCGGCATGCGGCACTAGTAGGGGACGGCGTCTGGGGCTACGCCGCACGATCAAAGTTCACGGATGCGGATGTTGCGCCAACGACACCGAGCTCCATGGCCCCATCGGCGTTCTCCGAGCATCGGGTCGGTGTCGTGGACCTCGAGAGCGATGTGTCCGCGCGAGGTGAGCAACTCCGACACAGCGTCTGGGGCATAGTTCGGTGCCTGTAGGGTGCTGAGGTCGACCTCGGCCACGAGAAGGTCGTTGATCCACACGGTAACCAGTGGTAGGCCGCCGACGCATCGGATGCGGAACTCGTTCCAATCGCCGAACCGCCAGGTCGCCAGGAACGTCTCCAGGTCCGCGCTCTTGGTCAGCATGGCTCGCTTCGTGGCGGTGAACGGTTCGACGCTCGTCGCGGGATCGTCGCCACGCAGCCCAACGGCCTTGCCGGCGGCGTCTCGCATGGCGTCGAGAGCGAAGGGAACGGCATGGAATCCGCCGATCCCGTTGCCGTAGAACCCGCCGATGGAGCCGGACTGGCGGTGGTCGATGAGGACTTGCAACCCTTCCCAGGAGTCGCGACGTCGGCGCACCATGACGCCGGTGTCGGCCGGCCAGTCGGGGTTGGCTTCCAAGCGGAGTTCGAAGTCGCCGAAGGCTCGGGCGGTGATCAGGTAGCCACCCCACCCGGAGCCCGGGGGATCTTGGCGTCCGACAATGGCGCCGTCCTCGACGGTCCACGCCGCCGGATGCGCTTCGGCCTGCTCGTTGTAGTCAGGTGGGAAGTCGGTCAGCACGTCGAGGACCTGAGGACCGCCGGGGTACAGCCGGCCATAGGTGCGGGGGATGGTTCGCCAGCCAGTAAGGCTGACGCCGTCGAAGAGAGGCGCGAAGCCGGGTTCGTTCACGCCACCGAACCTGCCTGTTCAATCGGGTACGCGACGAAAGCGAACCGACGGCTGTCCGGAGACCAGCTGTTCACGTTGATCGTCCCTTGCCCGCCTAACAGCGGGAAACGCGCGAGTGCTTTGCTCCAATTCGCGCTGCGCACCAGCCGCACCTCGACGTCGAGATCGGCCGGATGCCCGACGGTTCCGGTGGGGAAGCTGATGTAGCTCGCGTGCTCCCCGCTGGGTGAGAGGTGAGGGAACCAGTCGACGGTGTCGGACACAACAAGCTGCTCTAGGGGACCCCCGTCGGCGGGCACGCGCGCGAGCTGCGCGTGGCCGGGTCGGCTTCCGAACTCCTCGGAGTTGAGGTATAGCCAGGCGCCGTCGGGGGAGTATTCAGGCCCGTCGAGGTGCTTGCTGCCAGCCTCCGGGTACGACGTCTCTCCGCCCGCCGAGGAGATGAGCGCGAGCCTCCCGGCCGCGGAGAGGTCGCCGGCTGGAAGATCGACGAACGCCAGGGTTTTACCGTCCGGGCTGACGCCGTGCAAGAAGTGATAACGGCTTGAGTCGTGCGTGATGCGCACTGCGGTGCCACCCTCGATCGGGGCGACGTAAATGTGCCCGTCGTTGGCGGATAGGTAGATCAGGTCCCGTTTGGCATCGATGACGTGGTCGTTGTTGATGGGGGGCAGGCCCTCGATGCGCACCTGCCTCAGTTCGGCCGCCGGGCCTACCTCGAGACGCCACAACAGGCCGTCGCCGTTCAGCAGCAGACCCTGACCGTCGGGTGCCCAGTTGGGCGCCTCGAGCAGCAGGCTCTCGCTGGCATACACGAGCTGGGCCGATCCGGCGTCGACATCGGCGATCCACACCTCCGCCCTCTGCTCCGGCCGGAGCTGTCGGGCATTTCCCAGGGGCCAGTCAACGCTGCCTGCCATGTCTCTCCTTGATCTTTTCCGGCTAGAGCGACTCTACGGGGTCAGGCGGCGACTAAGCAATAGACAGTTAAGCAAGTAGGTGTAGATTGCTTGCCTGGTGGCGGCATTCGACGCTATGGTCGAGTCAATCTCGCGCGTTGCCCAGACTAGCTACGGGTAAGTTCGGGAACCCTGGTGGGGACTGTCCTGCCACTGTCCGGCGCTCGGCGCCCCGTACTCGCGCAAGTCGGCGGTCGCGCCTGGACCGGTCACAGATCGGATAGGTTGAGCGTCCGGCGGGCTCCAGCGGCACTGACCGGCCGGAAGACCTGGAAGGAGCGCGTGGTGAGCGAGGCGATGGCAGCATCCCCCAGCCTGAGGGGGCGGTCGTCGGCGGAGACCCGCAGCGCGATCGTCGACGTCATCCGCTCTGAGGGCGAGATCAGCCGGACCGAGCTGGCTCGGCGATCGCTGCTCACCGAGGCGACGATATCCAAGATCGTCAAATCGTTGCTCGAGGACGGCATCATCGTCGAGTCTGGCTTCGCCAAGTCGACTGGAGGCAAACGCCCCGTACTGCTTCGCCTGAACGACCAGAAGTTGTACGCGGTCGGCATCACCCTCGACGTGACGCGCTGCGTCATCGTCCTCTGTGGGCTCGACGGTGCCGAGGTAGATCGCTGTGAGATCGAAGGAATCGGCCAGGACGAACCACCTCTTGTGTTGGACCGCGTCGCGAGAGCGCTGCAGCAGCTTCTCGATGGGCGCGGGACTCGGCAGGAATTCATCGTCGGTGTTGGTGTTGCCTCGGGCGGCCGCGGTTTCTCACCCGGTCGGAAGTTGGATGCCACGTTCGTCGATAGTTGGGAGCCCTATCCCGTCGAAGAGGAACTGTCAGCCAGGACCGGTTTCGCCGTGATTCGGGAGAACGACGCCAACTGTGCGGCGTTGGGGGAGTACTGGACAACAGGCGGCAGCCCGACACGCGACTTCATCACGCTGTACCTGGCCTACGGCATCGGGTGCGGATTGATCATCGCCGGGGGGATCTACCGCGGCGTCTCGGGGAATGCCGGGGAGATAGGGCACACGCTGGCCGTAGCGAACGGGCCGCTGTGCTGGTGTGGCCGACGTGGTTGTCTCGACACAGTTGCCAGTCCACGCGCGGTAACCGAGCAGATCGTCGCCAACCCAACCCTGCGCGCGATTTGTGATGTCACCCGCGAAACGGAGTTTGGCGTGATCTACCGCAGGTTCGGACTGCTGGTCAAGGACGGGAACGAGCCGGCTCGGCGTCTGTTCCAGGCAACCGCGGACCACCTTTCGAATGCTGTGAACGACCTGGTCAACACCCTGGATCTCGACCTCGTATCGCTTGCAGGGCCCGGCTTTGCCGACCTGGGGGAGGAGTACAGGTGCGCGATTGAGGAGCAGCTCGCCACGTTCGCTCTCACGCGAGGCGTCCGTCCGATTACGGTCCGGCTCGGCACCGGCAGTGCAGACGCAGCCGCTCGCGGCGCTGCCTCGGTCGTGCTCCACCGGGAGCTCACTCCACATCGGTCGGTCGCTGCGCCGTAGATTCCGACCAGCGGTCAGCGGGATGACCTCGCTGGCCTAGAACCGCGGTCCTAGATCGATCACGATGTCAGTGGTTGCCCTTCTGAACGAGCTGCAGGGGGTGGCCGTGAGCCTTTGGGAGTGCGTGCCGGCGCACCCAGGACGACGGCGGTCGAAGGCAGGCTAGTGACTCCACTGCGCCGACTTACGCGAACTTAGGAAGGAAAGCAGTCACATCAGGGTCGTCCACGTAGCAGGATGAGACGGGCCGGACGCAGGCCGTCGCCAGCTTGGCCGAGGTGAGTCGTACGCAAGAAACTGGTGTAGAGGACGGACCTAACGGTCAAGGATCGTCGTATGCGAGGTGGAAACGGGCCGCCCACCGCGTTGACTGCACTCCCGGCGCCCAGAAGTACTCTCACGTACTTTCGTACCTAGCTATTGCTAAGTTTCGTCTCATGGCCTAGTCTCCTCGAAGGCGTCAACCAGCCCCGCGGCCAAGTCCTTCGCTCGGGGCCCTGAGTCCTAGGAGGCTGCCCGTGCGTGGAAGTTCACGGTTAGCCCGGGTGCCGAAGGGTCACGCCACGGCCGTCGAGCCGATGATCCCGGAGAAGGCGCTGCTGGAGCTGCCGCTGGGCCTGCTGTTGAGTCGGGACGCTGTGGCGCCCGTCCATGGAAACACCATGCATCGACCGTGATCATCTAGACCGCAGTGGCGGGGAGGAACACGATGAGAAGGATCATTCGCCCGGCTATCGCGTTAATGGCAGCAAGCACCATGACGATGGCCGCAGCTGCCTGTAGCGGCGGTAGCAGTGACAACCAAAACTCCACCAGCCCATCGGCCGGCGCGAAGGCTTCCGGCACCGTGATCTGGTGGGGATGGACGCCGGACACTCCGGTGGCGCAGCGCTACATCGCCGAATTCAACAAGGTCTACCCGAACATCACGATCAAGTACACCAACTACGAGAACGCTGACTACGCCCCCACCATGTCGACCGCGTTCCAGACCGGCGCCGGTCCGGACATCTTCGACGTCTCTGCGGGCGGCAATGTGGGCGGCAAGCAGCTCTGGGGCGACTACGCCATGGACCTGGCCCCCGTAGGCAAAGCGGCTCTTGGCGACGGCTGGAAGGATCAGTTCGCACCGGGATATGTCGACCAACTGACCTTCGAAGACAAGGTGGTGGCCCTCCCGCTCGGCGGCGTGGCGGCCGGCTTCTTCTGGATCGACAAGAACCTGTTCGACGCCAACGGCGTGCCGACCGAGCTGAAGACCTATGCCGATCTCAAGGCGGCCTGCGACAAGTTCGCCAAGGCGCGGGTGCAGTGCTTCACCATGGGCACCAACTCGACAGACACGTTCTCGACCGAGCTACTGCGAACGATCATGAACTCGATCGATCCCACGTATTACCTGCGGGCGCTGAACGGTAAGGCCAGTTGGAATGACCCGGTCTTCACGCAGTCGATCGACATCATGCGCCGGATGCAGGCCGACGGGATCATCAGCCAGGATGCGACGTCGATCAAGCAGTACCCGGAGGCCAACAACAACTTCCTGTCGCAGAAGGCGGCGATCGTTCAGATGGGCACCTGGTACGCGCAGTACGCCGCCAAGGAGTCGATGACGAACTCGATGAAGGGTGCCGGTGTGAGCAACCCGAAGCCGTTCACCATGATGCCCATGGTGAGCCCGGACTTCGCCGGCCAGGGCAAGGTGCCGCAGTACGTCGGTGAGGCGGACTACGGCCTCGCCATCAACGAAAAGGCCAAGAACCCGGAGGCCGCGAAAGTGTTCATCACCTGGCTGTCCGCCACGAAGGAGGGTCAGCAGAACGTGGCCAACGCGATCGACCTGGTGCCCGCTTTGAAGGGTGTGCAGGCCGACTGGGACAAACTCGGCCTGGTGTCGCCCGACATCCAGATCCCGGCGTTCAAGAAGCTGTTCGGCGACGCGGCGGCCGTGCAGGAGTCCCGCAACCTATACGTCTCGGCCGAGACGGGCAACGCTCAGGTGATCGCGGTCCAGCAGGCTCTGACCAGCCGGTCCAAGAGTTCAGCGGACATTGCCAAGCAGGCCGAGGCTGACTCGGTCGACGTGCCGGCGGAGTGACATAACGGCAGTCGACGAGGGGATATTTGCCATGGCGACGTCGGTGACAGCGGCACCGAGCAAACCTCCGGCTGCACCTCGGGCTGGTGGCGCCTCGCGGAGGCGCCACCAGCGGACGCCCACCGGACTGCGGTGGATCCTCCCGGGCTTCGTGGTGTCGGTCGGACTGATCTACTTCTGCATCGGGTACTCGGGATACATCTCGTTGCTCCCGTGGAATTGGAGGCCTGGGCGCCCCGAGATCATTCAAGGCTTCGACTCGTACATCCGGGCCTTTCAAAGCCCGTTGTTCTGGACCAGCCTGCGCCACACCGCGGTCTTCTTCGTCGCGGCGTTCGTGGTGCAGTGCGCCATGGGGATCATCTTCGCGGCGCTGCTGCACTCGCGGGTGTACGGGGCAACGATCTTCAAGGTCCTCATCTTCGTGCCGGTCGTGATCGCGCCGGCCATCATGGCGCCGGTGCACCGGCGGGTGTTCGCGGTGGATGGGCCGATCAACTGGATCCTGCAGCACCTGGGACTGATCGAGGTGGACGCGCAAGGCAGCCGGGATTGGACCGGATGGTTCTCCTGGCTGCTGACCCACCTCGGGATGGAGAACGTCACACCTAACTGGATCCAGCCGGCCACCTCGCTCTGGGTGATCATCGCGGTGCAGGTGTGGAGCTCGATCGGAATGGCCTTCATCCTCTTCTACGCAGCGATGGGGCAGATCGACCCGGACCTGCTGGAGGCCGCGCGGATCGACGGTGCCGGAAACATCCGCGTGCTGGTCTCGATCGTCGTGCCGAACCTGAGACCCACCATCGTGGCGCTGGCCATCCTCAACGCGATCACCGCACTGAAATTGTTCGACTACCCGTACCTGATCACCGCGGGCGGTCCGGCGCATTCCTCCGAGTTCTTGGGCACCTATATCTACGCCGAACTCTTCGGCGTTTCACGCCACTACGGTTACGCGGCCACGCTGTCGATCCTGCTGCTCATCCTGGCCCTCGGGGTCTCCATCATCATGAGCGTCACAGCCCGGGAACGCAGACTGGCCCCGAACGTCAGGGAGAGGCGGGGCTAATGTTCGAGACGCGAACCCGGCTGAGCCGGATCTGGCTGACCGTCATAACGGCCGTCCTGGTGGTTCCCTTCGTCATCCCGTTGTTCACCATGGTCCATGGCTCCCTGCAGGGCTCCGGATGGGCCAACTACCTGAGCGTCATCCAGCTCCCTGGCTTCTGGCTGTACTTCCGGAACTCGATCATCATCGCGGTGGCAACGATCGCCCTCGTCTACATCCTGACGATGACGGCGTCGTTCGGCTTCTCCAAGCTGCGCATCCGCAACAAGGAGCTCTACTTCTGGCTGATGATGGGCGCCCTGACCATGCCGGAGGTCGTGCTCCTGACCCCGCTGGTGATCGCGGCGTCCAAGACCGGCGTGGCCGGAACCTTCTGGGCGGTGATCATCCCCTTGGTCGCGCTGCAGATCCCGTTCACCGTCCTGCTCGCCCGAAGCTACGTCGACGGCATCCCCGACGCGCTGTTCGAGGCCGCCCGCATCGACGGGGCAGGAACCTGGCGGCAGTTCTGGAACGTGCTCGTGCCGCTGGCGAAGCCCATGGCAGTGGCCATCATCGTGCTGGTGCTCATCAACTCCTGGAACTCGTACCTGCTGCCGCTGGTGCTGCTCGGGCAGTCGGAAGGGCACATGGTGGTCACCCAGCTGCCCAACTCGTTCAAGACTCAGTACACCGACGACCAGACAAAGATCTTGGCCGGGGCGGTCCTGGCCGCGCTGCCCGAGATCATCGCCTACATCGCCCTGCAGCGGCACTTCGAACGGGGCATGGCAGCAGGCGCAATCAAGTGACCGTCATCCGGTGAGCTCCCACGAACAGGTGGTTCCATGACAGCGGTGCCGACGATGAAGATGAATGACGGTAACCAGATCCCTCAGCTGGGATTCGGGGTCTTTCAGATCGATCCCAACGAAACGGCGGAGCCGGTCCGCATCGCCTTGGACGTGGGCTACCGGCTGGTCGACACGGCGCAGGGCTACCGCAACGAGGAGGCCGTCGGCGAAGCCCTGAGTAACAGCGGGATTCCCGTCGAAGACGTCTTCGTGACGACCAAACTCACCAACAGTGAGCACGGCCGCGACAAGGCGCTGGCGGCATTCGACAACAGCATGCGAAAACTGCGGCTGGACGTGCTCGACCTCTTCCTCATCCACTGGCCGGTACCCATGCTCGACCTGTATGTCGAGACCTGGAAGGCGTTCGACGAGCTGCGCCGGGAGGGTCGGGTCCGCTCGATCGGGGTGTCCAACTTCACCACAGAGCATCTTCAGCGGCTCTTCGACGAGACCGGTGTGGTTCCCACCGTCAATCAGGTGGAACTGCACCCCCGTTTCCCCCAGGACGAGCTACGAGCGTTCCACGCCCAGCACGGCATCCTCACGGAGGCGTGGGCGCCGTTGGGCCAGGGTAAGGGGCTGTTGGCGGAGCCGATGCTGGCTGAGGTGGGCAGATCCAGGAACAAGTCCCCGGCCCAGGTGGTACTCCGCTGGCACATCCAGCTCGGCAACATAGTCATACCGAAGTCGGTCACACCGTCCCGCATCCGGGAGAACTTCGACGTTTTCGACTTTTCCCTGGACGATGCCGAGATGCAGCAGATATCAAGTCTAGCCACCGGCGAACGGCTCGGCCCGGACCCGCGAACCTTCAACGCGCGCTGATCGGCAAGGGTCCACCGTCCAGGATCGACGCCCGCCCTGCCACGCACCCATCACTCTGGGAGGACCTTCGTGCCTACCAAGTCAGCAGGCTTCCGTTGAGCGCGCCGGCCGGCGGCCTGCTCAGGCGTCCGCTGGGTCGCAGTGGGCTGGAGGTAACACCGGTGTCCGTGGGCGGCGGCCCACTCGGCAGCATGCCGGAGAACTTCGGCTACGACGTCTCAGCCGAACGTGGGGTCGCGACCGCCAGGCGGGTCCTCGATGGACCGATCAATTTCCTCGACACCGCCGCCGGCTACAGCGACGGCGAAAGCGAGCGCCGAATCGGGGCCGCGTTGGCCGCGGCGGGTGGCCTGCCTCCCGGATTCGTGCTGGCCACCAAGGTCGACCGAGACACGGACACCGGGGATTTCTCCGGGGATCAGGTTCGCCGTTCTGCCGAGGCTAGCCTCGCCCGCCTGGGCCTCGACACGATCCAGTTGCTGTATCTGCACGACCCGGAGCACATCTCGTTCGATCAGGGCATGGCGCCGGGAGGCCCGGTCGAGGCGCTGCTCGAGCTGAAGGACCATGGCGTCGCCCAGCACATCGGGGTGGCCGGCGGTCCGGTGGCGCTCATGTCTCGCTACCTGAGAACGGGAGCGTTCGAAGCGCTGATCACGCACAACCGGTGGACGCTCATCGACCGATCCGCCGGCGACCTGATCGACGAGGCGGTGGACCTCGGCATCGGTGTTGTCAACGGAGCGCCCTTCGGCGGCGGCATCCTCGCCAAGGGCAGTGCGACACGTACCGACTACGCGTACCGCTCGGCCCATCCGGAGGTCCTCCAGCAGGTGCGGGCGATGGAGGCCGCCTGCCGCGACCATGACGTGCCGATCGCCGCCGCGGCGCTGCAGTTCTCCACGCGGGATCCCCGCATCACCTCGACGATCGTGGGTATATCGCGCCCAGAGCGGGTCGACGAAACCCTCCGGCTGGCCGAGTGGGCCATCCCCAATGCCCTCTGGGACGTCCTCCGGCCTCTGGCGGCTCGGCCTGAGCTGTGGCAGTGGTAGCGGACCGGACGTCGGATCGGCGCTACAGCAAAGGAAGAAGGACGAGATGATGAGCAGCGAGGGCGAGTCAGTAAGCGATGTGCTGCGGTTCCCGGAGGGGTTCGCTTGGGGCGCGGCCACGGCCAGCTACCAGATCGAGGGTGCGGTGCGCGAG
>JBKOWB010000055.1:0-8912 GCA_046724195.1 Actinomycetota bacterium | reverse complement strand
GCAGGTTCGCCGCGCGGACCGCGGGACGCATGGTGTCGGCGACGCCCGCCCGGCCGATGCCACGCAGGAGGGTGACGTCGCGCAGGCCGCCGGCCGCCTCCTTGAGGTCGCCCTCGAGCAGGAACGCGAGCTCGCCGTGGGTGGCCCAGCGCGCCGTGGTGAGCTCCTTGAGCTGCGGCATGAGGCGTACGGCGGTGCGCCGCCACTGGTCGGCCGCCGCGGCGATGAGCTCACCGGAGAGCACCGCGTCGCCGGCAATGTGCCGGGCGTCGAGCAGGCCGAGCGACACCTTCACGTCATCGTGGGCGACCGAGAGCGCCTCGGGCAGTGTGCGGACGGAGTGGTCCAGGCCCAGCCTGGCGTCCCAGATCGGGTACCAGAGCCCGGACGCGATCCGGTCGATGCCGGCCGTGCCGTTGTGCAACAGCACCAGGTCCAGGTCGCTGTACGGCGCGCAGTCCCGGCGCCCGAGCCCGCCGACCGCGATCAGGCTCACGCCCGGCAGGTGCGACGGAAACAGCGCGGCCAACCACGCGTCGAGCGCCGCCGCCCGTTCCAGGCGGGCGGCGGCACCGATGTGTGAGCGAAGCGTGTCCAGTGAGCCGCCGGACGGCCGCGGGGGCGGCGCCGACAGCTCACTGACCACGTAGTGGGACATCCAGTTATTACAGCGCGTCGAGGCCGCGCTCACCGGTGCGGACCCGGATAACGTCCTCCACGGCCGTTACCCAGACCTTCCCGTCGCCGATCTTGCCGGTACGCGCCGAGGTGACCACGGCGTCCACCACCTTCTCGACGTCGATCTCGTCGGTCAGCACCTCAACCTTGATCTTGGGCAGGAATTCAACGGTGTACTCGGCACCTCGGTACACCTCGGTGTGGCCCTTCTGCCGTCCGTAGCCCTGTACCTCGCTCACGGTCAGGCCGGCAACGCCCAGTGCGTGCAGAGCCTCCTTCACCGCGTCGAGCTGGTAGGGCTTGATGACCGCGGTCACCAGCTTCATGCTCAGTCCCTCCATCGGAGCCATCAGAGAAGTTAACCGGCGACCTTTTCACCGACGGGAGTCGACCCCTCGGTGCTGGACGGCGTGAGCCCGGCCATGGCGAACGCGCTGCCGCCGCCGGCACCCCCGGAGGGCGTGAGGTCGTACGCGGTCTCGCCGTGATCCGCGATGTCGATGCCGCCGACCTCCGCGTCTTCGCTGACCCGCAGGACCTTCACCGACTTGAGGATGATCGCGAGGATCGCCGCGATCCCGAACGAGTAGACCGACACGATGCCGCTGCCCAGCGCCTGCCGCCACAGCTGGTCGACGCCCCCGCCGTAGAAGAGGCTCTCCCGCGCCGCGACCGCGTTGACCTGCGTCGTGGCGAAGAGGCCGATGAACAGGGAGCCGACCCAGCCGCCGACGAAGTGCACACCGACGACGTCGAGCGAGTCGTCATAGCCGAAGCGGTACTTCAGGCTGACCGCCATGGCGCAGAGCGCGCCGGCGATGAGGCCGAGCAGGATCGCCGGGAGCGGGGCGATGAAACCGCACGCCGGAGTGATGGCGACCAGGCCGGCGACCGCGCCGGACGAGGCGCCGACCAAGGTCGGCTTGCCGTCGCGGATCCATTCCACGATGCACCAGCCCATGAGGGCGGCCGCCGTGGCGAGCTGGGTGTTGACGAACGCGAATGCGGTGACGCTGTCTACGGTCAGCTCGGAACCGGCGTTGAAACCGAACCAGCCGAACCACAGCAGGCCGGCACCGAGCGCGACGAACGGCACGTTGTGCGGCCGCATGTTCTCCCGTGGCCAGCCGATGCGCTTGCCGAGCACGAGGGTCGCGCCCAGCGCCGCGGCGCCGGCGTTGATGTGCACCGCGGTGCCACCGGCGAAGTCCAGCGCGCCGATCTTCGCGCCGATCAGGCCGCCGCCCCAGATCATGTGTGCGACCGGGATGTAGACCAGGGTGAACCAGCCGAGCGCGAAGAGTACCCAGCCGCCGAACTTGAGGCGGTCGGAGAGTGCGCCGCTGATCAGTGCGACGGTGATGATGGCGAACATCATCTGGAAGACCATGAACACGTACGACGGGATGCCGGTCCCGGCGCCCGCGACCTTCCACTCCTCACCGATCCAGCTGGTGCCCGTACCGAAGTACTGGGTGAAGCTCCCGATGAAGTTGTTGAGGCCGGAACTGCTGTTCGTCCCGAACGCCAAGGTGAACCCGTACAGGGCCCACAGTACGGAGATGAGCCCGATACACGAGAAGCTCATCATCATCATGTTCAGCGTGCCCTTGGACCGGTTGAGGCCGCCATAGAACAGCGCCAGACCCGGAGTCATGAGCAAAACGAGCGCAGACGACACGAGCAACCAGGCGGTATTGCCAGTGTTGATCTCCACGCTGCCTCCTCTCGGTATGTGTCCTGCTGCGCATACCCGCGGCGGAGAACCGGGAGATGCGGGGGGTCGGCCCACGGGGCAGCGTCGCCTGTCGGCCGGTTCGTGGCGGAAGCCTTCCGTCCGGCTGTTTCACGCACGGTCTACGCGCGGTTTCCGGCGCGTGACAGGTTGTTTCGTACGTGTGAAGAAACCCTCACAGCCGCCTCGCCGAAACGGCGGGAACTGGGGCAATGCGCCCGACCGATCAGATCACCGGAGCGAGTACTCCAGGGTGTGCCGCTCGTAATCGAGCAGCCGCAGATCGCGCATCGGGCGCCGCAGGTGTCCCTTGTGCACGATCCGGACGAACGCCGGATCGCCGGCCGCGGCCATCCGCCGGATGCCCTCGACGTGATCCACGATCCGCTTGCGGATCGTCCGTACGAGCCGGTGCCGGTCGCGCGGGATCAACCCGTACGCGTCGGCGAAGAGCCGCAGCCGGCGCGGCCGGTTCGGCCGCTTCCACCCCAGCGTGTACGAGTCGCGGTCGCTGAACAGCGGCACCCAGGTCCAGGCCGCGTACGCGACGTCGTAGATGCGCGCGCCCGGAGACGCGAGGTCGAAGTCGATCAGGGCGAGCGTGCCGTCAGGTCGCCAGACCACGTTGTGCGGCGCCGCGTCGTGGTGACAGATCACCTCGGCGTCAGGCGGCGGCGGCCCGAACGAGCGCCACACCGAGCCCGGCGGGGGGTGGAAGCCGTACTGGGCGTCATGGAACATCCGCAGCATGGTCGCAACCGTGACCAGGGCTTCCTCGGTCACCCAATGCGGCGCGAGCGGATACTCCCCGCACTCGCCGTCCAGGTAAGACAGCACCTCGCGGCCGCGCTCGTCTACGCCCAGCACGTGCGGCGAGCCGGTGAAGCCCACCCACTGCAGGTGGTTGAGCAGGGCGTGCACGGCGGGTGTCCAGGGGCCGGTGTTGCGCCGCACCGTGTCGCCCAGCCGCGAGACCGTACTCACGTTGCCGCCGTGCAGCGGGATCTCGCGCAGGGGCTCCTGCGTCACCCAAGACCTCCCGTTGACGTGGCCCCGCGGTGCGGGCTGGCCCAACCGAGCCTACGCGTAGGGACCAAGCAAGGCCTCGACGAACGCGGCCGGCTCGAACGGCGCGAGGTCGTCCTTGCCCTCGCCGAGACCGACCAGCTTGACCGGGATGCCGAGTTTGCGCTGGACAGCGATGACGATGCCGCCCTTCGCCGTGCCGTCGAGCTTCGTCAGCACCACGCCGGTGACATCCACCACCTCGGTGAATACGCGGGCTTGTTCGAGGCCGTTCTGGCCGGTGGTGGCGTCGAGGACCAGCAGCGTCTCGTCGACCGGCCCGTGCTTCTCCACCACTCGCTTGACCTTGCCGAGCTCGTCCATGAGGCCGACCTTGTTCTGCAGGCGGCCGGCCGTGTCGATCAGGACCGTGTCGACGCCGGTGTCGATGCCGCGCTTCACCGCCTCGAATGCCACGCTGGCCGGGTCACTGCCCTCGGGTCCCCGGACCGTCTCGGCACCGACCCGCTCACCCCAGGTGGCGAGCTGCTCGCTGGCCGCGGCCCGGAACGTGTCGGCCGCGCCCAGCAGTACCGTACGTCCGTCGGCCACCAGTACCCGGGCGATCTTGCCGCAGGTGGTCGTCTTGCCGGAGCCGTTCACGCCCACGACCAGCATGACCGCGGGGCGGCCGTCGTGCGGCGCGGTGCGCAGGCTGCGGTCGAGATCGGGCTCCAGCGCCGCGACCAGCTCCTCGGCCAGCTGCTCGCGGACGCCGGCTGCGGTCCGGGTGCCCAGCACCCGTACCCGCTCGCGGAGCCGCTCCACCAACACCTGGGTGGCCTCGACGCCGACGTCCGCCGTGATCAGGCTGTCCTCGATCTCCTCCCACGCCTCGTCGTCCAGGTGGTCGCGGGAGAGCACGCTGAGCAGGCCGCGGCCGAACACGTTCTGCGAGCGGCTGAGCCGGGCGCGCAACCGCACGAGGCGGCCCGCGGTGGGCTCAGGACGCTCGATGAGCGGCGGAAGCTCTTCGGGAAGAGGGGGCAGCTCCGGCGCTTCCTCGGCGGGCGCCGCCAGCCCTTCCTCAGCGGGAGGTCGCTCGAGCGTCGTGGTCGCGGCGCCGCCGGCCGGCGGGACCGCGCGCCGGCGCATTCTCGGCACGACCAGGCCGACAGCCCCGATCAGGAGCACGACCAGCAAGATCAGAGCGGCGACAAGGTATTCCATCCCGAAATCCTGACAGATGCGCCGCCGGACCGCGGTGCCGCCCGCCTGCCACCCGGAACATTTCGACGGATCTTGCTCGGACGCACCCTGGCGGAATCCCGGCCGGATGAGGACGATGGAGGCCGTCCCCGCACGGAGGTTCGTCCATGCCCCAGCCCCGCTCGGCCGCCCGGTGACCGCGCACCTGCTGATCGGGCCGGTGCTGCGGCGCGTCGTCGGCGATCGGGCCACGATCTGGGTGGAGACGACCGATCCGGCCGTCGTGCGGGTCGAGGCGGACGGCGGCGGCGCCGGGTCCGCGCACACCTTTTCCGCGTACGGGCACCACTACGCGATCGTGGTGGTCGAGGGACTGACCCCCGACGCGGCAAGCTCGTACCGGGTGTTGCTGGACGACCGCCCGGTGTGGCCACCGGCCGGCTCGCCGTACCCGAGGTCGGTGATCCGGACCCGGGCCACCGACGACCGTGAGCAACCCGTCAGCCTGATCTTCGGATCGTGCCGGGAAGCGACCCCGCACGCGACCGGGCGGCGGCTGCCGCCCGACGCGCTGGACGCCTTCGCCCGCCGGCTGATGACCGACCCGGAGAACCCCGGCCTGCGACCCGACCTGATCGTGCTGCTCGGCGACCAGGTGTACGCGGACAAGACATCCGCGAAGGTCCGGCGCTTCCTGCGCCGGCACCGCCGGCCCGGGCACCATGCGCCGGACGACCAGGTGGTGTCGTTCGACGAGTACACGAAGCTGTACCTGGAGTCGTGGCGCGACCCGGAGGTGCGCTGGCTGTTCGCCACCGTGCCGAGCGTGATGATCTTCGACGACCACGAGATCATCGACGACTGGAACACCTCGGCGTCGTGGCGGCAGGAGATGTCGCGGGAGCCGTGGTGGCACGAGCGGATCTCCAGCGGGCTGGCGTCCTACTGGGTCTACCAGCACATGGGCAACCTCGGCCCGGACGAGCTCGCCGCCGACCCGCTGTATGCCAAGATCACCGCCGCTGGCGAGGCCACCGACCTGCTGCGCGACTTCGGCCGGTCGGTCGACGAGCCCGCCTCGGCGGAGAACACGGACCGGCCGTACCAGTGGAGCTTCGCGCTCGACGTCGGCCGGACCAGGGTGGTCATGCTCGACACCCGCTGCAACCGGGTGCTGACGCCCGGCCGCCGCGAGATGCTGCCGGCGAAGGAATGGCGCTGGTTCGTCGACCAGGCCCACGGGGACTACGACCACCTCGTCGTGGGGTCGTCGCTGCCGTGGCTGATGCCGCCCGCCATCCATGACCTGGAGGCGTGGAACGAACGCGTCGCGGACTCGTCGCGCGATCGTCTCGCCGCGTACGGGGAGCAGATGCGGCGGGCGGTCGACCTGGAGCACTGGGCCGCGTTCAACCGGTCGTTCGACGCGCTGGGGGAGCTGTTCCGCCGGCTCGGGGAGGGCGCGGCCCGCGCACCGCGCGACCGGGTCGGGGCCGGCGGTGCGTACGCGGCGCCCGCCTCGATCAGCGTCCTCTCCGGCGACGTGCACCACTCATATGTCGCCCGTGCGCTCATGGGTCCGGAGGTGGTGACGCCGATCCACCAGCTCACCTGCTCGCCGATCCACAACCAGGTGCCGGCGCCGATGCGGCCGTTGATGCGACTGAGCTGGTCCCGCTCGACAGCCAAGGCGATGCGGGGCGTGGCCAGGTCGGCGGGGGTACGCAAGCCGGCACTGCGCTGGTCGCGGCTGGCGGGTCCGTACTTCGGGAACGCGGTGAGCACGCTGTGGCACGAGGGTGCGGAAGCGGTCGTGACGGTCGAGGGCACCACGAAGGACGGCCAACTTTTCGAGGTCGCGAAGGTGCAGCTACGCCGTTCCTAAGTCATTTGGTCTTTCCGGCCCGTCGTTGTATTGTACGTACAGAACGACAGGCGCCCGCCGTTCCGAATTTCGCACACGTGTGCGACCCCATCCGGTATGATTCGAGTATGACGAGGCGGATCACTGTGAGTCTTCCCGACGACGTTGCCGAATACCTTGACCAACATCCCAACAGTTCGGCCATCGTGACCGAGGCCGTGCGAGCACGCATGCAACGCGGCGCCACTACCAGGGCGATGCTCGAAGCAACAGGCTTCCGATCGACCCCCGAGGGTCAGGCGTGGGCACGCTCCGTGCTTCGACCCCTGACCGAGGAACAGCGCGCCGAAACTGAGCGCCGGCGCGAGCTGATCGAGTCCGGGCGCTGGGAGGAGATCTGATGGCCACGCTCGACGCTCCCGCCGAGATCCGGGCGGTACTAGATTGCACCGCTTTGCAGTCATATGCCAGAGGACATGTCCACGTCGGCGAGCTGTTCAGGGAGGTGGGGGACGAAGAAGACTCTCTGATCGCCATCCCCTCCGTTGCGTTGATGGATGCTCACGCCAGATCGCTCGACAACGCAGCGGCGAGAGCTCTGCTGAAATACGTCGTCACCCTGCCGAACGCGGTTGTGCTCGACCTCGACACGGCGACCGTGCCAATTGTGGCCCGGCACGTGCCCGTCATGAACGGCGATCTGTCTCGGGCACACGCCGTCTGGGCAGCGATGGCCTATGGGGCACTCTGTTTCACTACAGAGCCGGAGGCATATCCACCGCAGGTCCTGCCTGAACAGGTCGTAGCGATTCCCGCTGAGGACGCGTAAACCGGCTGCGTCATGCTGACGCGCGGTCCAGGATGTCCGGATGACGTCCTGGACCGCGCCTGCGGTGACCCGTACCGACGAACCCATGACTGGTGCCGAGCGCCCCATGCTGGAGGGCTGGCTCGACTGGCATCGGCAGACACTGCTGATGAAGGCCGCCGGCCTGACCGCCGAGCAGCTCAAGCTCGCCAGCGTCGAGCCGTCGAACCTCACGCTGCTCGGCCTCATCCGGCACATGACCGAGGTGGAGCGCAGCTGGTTTCGCGCCCGGGCGGCCGGCGATGCCGAGGCCGGGTTGATCTACAGCAGCGACGACAACGTCGACGGCGACTTCGACGACGTGGCGGACGCCGACGCCGAGGCCAACTACGCCGCGTTCCTGGCCGAGCTGGATCTGGTCCGCACGGCGGTCGCCGGCCTGCCGCTCGAGCACGAGTTCGCCACTCCTCGGCGACCCCGCTTGAGCCTGCGCTGGGTCTACCTGCACATGATCGAGGAGTACGCCCGGCACAACGGGCACGCCGACCTCCTCCGCGAACGTATCGACGGCGCGACCGGCGACTAAGCGGAAGGTCGGCGGTCCGGCACCGTCAACCGCCGGCGCGCCACGGCCCCCGATCGACCAGCACGAACGTCGTCTCCAAAGGGGAGTCACCCAGTTCCTCGGCTATCAGGCCGTAACCGCCGGTCCGCCGCCACTGCAGGAACGCGTCCCGGTTCCGGATACCGTACGCGGTCCGGCCCCGGCCGTCCTTGCCGTTGTCGTCGAACGTGAACAGTTGGGTAGCGTCCCCGGCGTCGCACGTGGCGACGACCACGGTGAGCGGGTTCGCTCCGTTGCTGCGCACCTTGAAGCAGGAGGCCTCTTTGGTGGTTCTTACGAGGTACGCACCGCGGGCCTTGCTGAGCGCGAAGAGGGCACTTTCCCCGCGATCCGGCGTCACTTGTACCCGGCCGCCCTGGGTCACCGCCAGCACAGCGCCGGGCACCTCATTGCCCTTGTCCAGCGGAACGATGTTGACTTGCCGGCCACCTGACAGCGGATCGGCCGGTGTGGACGATGGCGGGGAGTTCGACGGCGGCGGTACCGGCACGGACCTAGTGGCGGACGCGGGCGTGGACGCCGGAGCGCCCCCGCCCGCGCAGCCGTGCTGCGCCAGCGCCAGGAGGACGGCGCCGGCGAGCATGCAGGCGGATCGACGATAGGCGAGCATGACGGTCCTTATGTCCACTGTCGGCATAAACGGTACGCCCCCGAGGCTCGCCTCGCGTCGCTGTCCTGACACGCGGCGGCAGCGGGGAAACTACGGTGCCATCCCGAGAGCGCCCCGCAGGTACGGGATCCCGGACGGCCCGGTCCACCGGAATGCCGGCATCATCGCGGCGCGGGCGCCCCGCACCGCCCGGTCGTCGTCGTCCACGAACAGCACCCAGTGCGGCTCGAAGCCCAGGGCGGCGCAGGCGCGGGTGAAGAACTCCGGCGCGGGCTTATGGATCTTCAGCTCCCACGAGCTGAACACCGCGTCGAACTCGCCGGCGAGCCCGAGCGCTGCCAGGTCGCCCCGGAGCACGTCCGTCGCGTTCGTGGCCAG
>JBKOWB010000320.1:0-8569 GCA_046724195.1 Actinomycetota bacterium | reverse complement strand
CGGTACGCACGGTGCGGACTGCGTCGCCACGGCTCTACCGGTACCCACGGGGGAGGTGGGCTGATGACACGCGCTCGTATGCCGCGTCCACACGAAGTTGCCATTGCACGGCGTGACCCGAGGCTCCTGGAAGCCATCGCGGAACGCCGGTCCGACGAAGCCTGGCGCACCCGCGGCGCCTGCCGCACGGTCGATCCGGAAACCTTTTTCCCGGCTCCGAACGAGCCGACCGAGAGTGCGGTTTCACTCTGCGGGTCCTGCGACGTCCAAGGGCCGTGCCTGGCCTGGGCGCTGCGGGTGGGTGACTGCCACGGCGTCTGGGGCGGCACGACACCACGCGAACGGCGGGCGATGCTGGTCGCCTGGCGGGAGCGGGTGCAGCCCAACGGCGAGCCGGTCGACGACACTCCGGACGAGGAAGATCGCCGGCTGCTGACGCTGATCCCGGTGAGCCGCTGAGGATCCCAACGTGGCCCAAGCCCGCCTGCGGTAAACGTGCGGCCGCCAAATGCGTCCGGAACGGCTAAACATAGGAGCTGTGCGTAGCTTCTCGTTGGACACGCCGCGCGGACCGGCAGCGGTCCGGATCACGGACCCCGCCGGCCCGCCGATCAGCATGCTGGTGCTCGGCCACGGAGCCAGCGGCGGCGTTGACGCGCCTGACCTGATTCGGGTGCAGGACGTCGCGGTCGCGGCCGGCGTGCGCGTCGCCCTGGTGACCCAGCCTTACCGGGTGGCAGGCCGCGGCGCGCCCGCGCCGGCCGCGCAGCTCGACGAGGCCTGGACCGCGGTCGTACGCCACATCGCTGTGCCGGGCCTGCCGCTCATCTGCGGCGGCCGCTCCAGCGGCGCCCGGGTCGCTTGCCGCACCGCTGCCGAGCTCGGCGTTGCGGGCGTGCTTGCGCTGGCATTTCCGCTGCATCCGCCCGGCAAGCCGGACCGCAGCCGCGCCCCGGAACTCCCCACCGACATCCCTACTTTGGTCGTCAACGGTGACCGCGACCCCTTCGGCGTCCCCGACCCGACCGGGGCAGTAGAAGTGGTGGTTCGCCCCGGCGCCACCCACGACCTGCGCAAAGACCTAGCCGGCACGGCCGACGTAGTCCTCGCCTGGCTAATCCAACACGGCTGGGCCAATCCCACACCGATCCCGGCCGGAGACAAACCGCAAGCGAAGCGAGCCCAGTCCAGCCACCGCCAGGCTTGACCGGTGAACAAGGCTGTCCGACCCGGGAGCGATGCGACCGGGCGAAACCCGGGTATTGCCGGGTTTCGAGCGCGACGCAAGTCGCAAATCGCCGCCGCTGAGCAGGGATGCCCGATACGGGAGCGAAGGAAGCGGCCGCACTGCGTGTGATTTGAGCGTGACCACAGTCGCGATTTGCCGTCCGAGCGGAGCGAGGACCAGAGACACGGAATGACCCCCGCCCGCACGTCGTTACACCACCCGGAGGGCCGTACGTCGGAAGGGGTTTTAGCGGTGCGAGCCGGAACCGAGAGCATCGAGCGGAACGGTCGGGAGGTACGCTTGGTGCGAAATCTCCTGAGTTCCCCAGAGTGGCCCGCGGTCGAGCCGACGCCCGCCACGCCGTTGGTGAGTGTGAGCACACCCGCGGTTTTCGAAACTGTTCCACGGGCACTACCCGTATCCTCGGCGGGGCAGTCGAGGGGAGAGTCGAGGGTGGCCCAGACAGAACGGACCGAGGAGCGCCGTGCGCGCTTCGAGCGTGATGCCTTGCCGTTCGTGGACCAGCTGTACGCCGCCGGTCTCCGGATGACCCGCAACCCGGCCGATGCCGAGGACCTGGTGCAGGAGACGTTCCTCAAGGCGTTCTCCGCGTTTCACCAGTTCGAGGAGGGCACCAATCTCAAGGCGTGGCTGTACCGCATCCTGACGAACACGTACATCAACTCCTACCGTCGCAAGCAGCGTCAGCCGGTGCAGGCGCCGACCGAGGAGATCACGGACTGGCAGCTCGCCTCGTCCGAGTCACACACCTCCGTGGGCCTGCGTTCCGCGGAGACCGAGGCGCTGGACCGGCTGCCCGACAGCGACATCAAGGAGGCGCTGCAGGCGCTTCCCGAGGACTTCCGCCTCGCCGTCTACCTCGCCGACGTCGAGGGCTTCTCCTACAAGGAGATCGCGGACATCATGGGTACGCCGATCGGGACGGTCATGTCCCGGCTGCACCGCGGCCGGCGTAACCTGCGCAAGCTGCTGGAGCAGTACGCCGCGGACCGCGGCATCACCCGTACCGCGTCCGAACCGCAGGAGGCGTGACCGACGTGAGCGGCGAAGACCACGACCACGAGACCGATTGCAGCGTCGTACTCAGCGAGGTGTACCTGTACCTCGATCTGGAGTGCAGCGAGGACCGGCGGACGCTGATCCAGAAACATCTGGACGACTGCTCACGGTGCCTGCGGGAGTACGGCATCGAGCACGAGGTCAAGGCCCTGGTGGCCCGGTGCTGCGGCGATGAGATCGCGCCCAAGGAACTGCGCGAGCGACTCCGGATCAAGCTAGACCAGCTGGTGATCGAGACGGAGACCCGCGAGTACCTACTCTGACGAAGTGGTAAAGAAGGCCCGCAGCGGTTGCTGCGGGCCTTCTGGCATCCCCGCCAGGGCCTCAACAAACACCAACTCAGCTGTTGGGGCGCTTGCCGTGGTTCGCCGCGCTCTTCTTCCGGGCCTTCTTCTTGCGGGACTTCTTGGCCATGGCTAGCTCCTGTTCGTGGCGCGTCGTCAGCGCCCGATCGTAGTCGGCGCGTTATCCGGGCCGGGATTCCCCTCTGAGCCGCTCATGGTTGACTGTGCCCAATAATTTGGCGCGCACCACCGACAGCATCGATGAGAGGGGCATCACCATGGCCGAGGAGATCCGCGCCGAGATGGTGGCCAATGTGTGGAAGGTCGTGGCCACCGCCGGCGACGAGGTCGCCGAGGGCGACACGTTGGTGATTCTCGAGTCGATGAAAATGGAGATCCCGGTGGTGGCGGAGTCCGACGGGACGGTGGCTCAGCTCGCCGTGAACGAGGGCGACGTGGTTCAGGAAGGCGACCTGATCGCCGTCATCGAATAGCGAGCGTTATGGAGCACAGCGGCCGGTGAGCCAGTTCAGTAGCCGGCGTCCCGCGCCGTTCCGCTGGCGCGGGATGAGTCGCACCGCGTAGTCCTCTTCGGCCCGGATCACATCGGCGGCCAGCCGGCGAGCGACCGGGTCCAGGTCGGGCGTGGCCAGGGCCAACTGGGCCACGGACCACGCGATCGCGGCCGTACCCGCTCGGTCGGACTCCACGATGTCGGAGAGTCGCCGGGCCATGAACCCGGCCACGTCCGGGCGCGCCGCCGGGTCCACCCATGCGTACGTGACCAGCGCGAACAGTGCCGCCTCGGTGATCCCGTCCGCTCCGGCCACGGCCAGTTCCACGAGCACGCGGCGCCGGCTGGACCCCGGCCACGGCTCCTCGGTGCCGTGGTGCAACAGCCCCAGGCACGCCCACACCTGAGCGCATCTGCTCCACAGCGCCGGATCGTGCTCAGCCAGGGCCCGGCCCATCTCGGTCTCCGGCGCGGTCGGCGGGTACGTGAGCAGCGCCAACAACTGCTCCGGCTCCACCAGGACGAGCCCGAGCGCGGCGTCGTACGCGGCCGGAGGGTGTGGCCACAGCGGGTGGGCGATCCGGCGCAGCCGCTCCACGGCCCCCTCCGACGGCAGCGTGGTCGCGGGAGGCGGCCGTCGGAGGTCCGGCGGGCTGTCGGGCGCGGACGGCACCCGGCTCAACCACGGCACGTCCGCGCAGCAGTCCGCCAGGTCGTTGTGCTCGTGGGTGTCGTCCGGGTGGTCGCGCTGGAAATCGGCGAGCCGGACCAGGTGCGCCAGATCGCCGTCGGCGCGGTGCCGGAGCCGGTGCGCGGTGTGTACCGCGCAGTCGAACTCGGGATCGCGCACGAGTGCTCGGTCCACCCACTCCAGCGCCTCATCGAGCCGGCCGTCGCCGGCGAGCGTGCCGGCGATGTCCGCGTACACGGAAAGATCGTCGGGGTCGTGGGCGACCGCTCGGCGCAGCGCTTCCAGCGCCTCGGGAATCTGGCCCGCGCTGCGGTACGCGTACCCGAGCCAGATCTCGGCCAGCTTGGACGGCCGCGCCCGCGCCCCGCGGACGGCCCAGTCCACCGCCAGCGTGGCCTCGCCGACCCGGCGGGCCAGCGCCGACCCGGCGCCCAGCAGCAACGGGTCGTCGGGGTGCGCGGCCACCGCGTGCCGGACCACCGTCAGATAGGGCCGCAGCGCTTCCTGGCCGGCCTCCGGGGTGGGATCGCCGACCGCCGAGCACAGCTGCATGATCATGCGAGCGAGTAGGCCCGGCTCCATCCGTACGCCGAGAGCGGGGTCGCTGACCCACGGGACCCCCGCCCAGTCGACGCCGGGGGTGTGCCCGCTGGCCGCGGCGAGCAGGGGCAGCCCATCCTCGGGGCGGCCGGCCGCGGCGAGTAGGTGGGCGCGGGCCACCACGGCGCCGACGAACGCGTGCTGCTCCAGCGGAAAGAGGTGGAGGCCGCCGTCCGATCGGGCGGCGAGGCGGCTGAGCAACTCGTGCGCCTCGGGCAGCGTGGGCGCGTGCGCGATCGCTCCGGCTAGGTGATCGGCTGCGTGGTGCATCTCGCCGCGGTCAAGCGCCGCGCGGGCCTGCTCGAGGTCGCGGTCGGCGGAGCGCCGGGGATCCTCCATAGCTGCGCCAGCCTTTCGATGTCGCGCCACCGACCGCGAGCTTATGCGACGATCCTCGATATGTCAGTCCCGAGAGCTGCGCATTAGTGCGCGAAACGTTGCTACTGCGAGCTGCACCGTGCAACAATTCGCGCCGAATGAGCCGCATCGCGCGCACTTCCGGGGAGGAATCTCGTGACGCAACGAGGCCAGGGAATGGCGGCCGATATCGCGGAGCAACCGGCCGGATACGCCCGCCTGCTCGAGGGCGAGCACGCTGACGCGATCGCCGCGGTCGCGGCCGTGGTGGCCGAGCGGCGCCCGCGTCACGTGGTCTTCGTCGGCCGAGGCACGTCGGATCACGCGGCGTTGTACGGGGCGTACCTGACCGAGATACGGCTCGGCATCCCGGTCGGTCTCGCGTCGCCGAGCACCATCACGCTGTACGGTGCGCGGCCCGACCTCTCCGACGCGCTGGTCGTCGGCGTCAGCCAGAGCGGCGGTTCGCCCGACCTCACCGGGGTGCTCAAGGTCGCCCGCGAGACCGGCGCGCTGACGCTGTCGGTCACCAACAACCCGGCCTCGCCACTGGCCGAGGTCGCCGAGCTCGCCGTCGACGTGGCCGCGGGCCACGAGCGGGCGGTTGCGGCGACCAAGACCTACACGGCCGAACTGCTCGCGCTACTCATTCTCATCGAGGGGATCCGGGCCGGCGACGGCGCGTTGCCGGCCGGCGAGCGTGCGGCCCTGGAGAAGTTGCCGCAGATGGCCGAGGACGTGCTCGCCGATCGGGGCGCGGAGGAGCTGGCGCAGCGCTACCGTTTCGCGTCACGGCTGGTCACCACGGGTCGGGGGTACGCGTACCCGACCGCGCGCGAGACCGCGCTCAAGCTGATGGAAACGTCGTACCTGCCGGCGCTCGCGTTCTCCGGCGCCGACCTGCTGCACGGGCCGCTCGCCATGACCGATCCGGACGTGCCGGTGCTGGCGATCGTCGGCTCGGGGCCGGGCGGGAAGGCAATGGCCGACGTGGTGAACCGCCTCGGCGAACGGCGGGCCGACGTCGTCACGGTCGGCGCCTCCGACGTGCCGGGCGCGGCCGGACGGCTCGCCGTCCCCGCGGTGGACGAGCGGTACGCCCCGCTGCTGGACATCCTGCCGCTCCAGAACCTGGCGCTCTCGCTGGCACTGGCCCGCGGCGAGGACCCGGACACCCCACGCGGCCTGAACAAGATCACGTCAACCCTCTAGCAACGGGCATGGCACGCTTGTGCCGTGTCCACGCTGCGCGACCTCGCCGAGGAGCACACCGCCCTCGGCCCTGCCGATATCGACCACCTGCACCGGCTGGCCGGCGACTGGCAGCTGCTCTCCGACCTGTCGTTCGCCGACCTGCTGCTGTGGGTGCCGGTACGGGCTGCGGCCGACCGGCCGCGGACGTTCCTTTGCGTGGCGCAGGTACGCCCGACCACCGCCCCGACCGCGTACCAGGACGACCAGGTCGGCAAGATCGTCAGCGGTCCCGAGGTGGCGCACCTCGGCGTCGCGTACGCGCAGGGCCGGATCTGGCGCGAGGGCGACCCGGTCTGGTACGGCGACACGCCGGCGCGGCATGAAGCGATCCCGGTCCGCCTGCGCGACGAGTCGTCGCGGGAGGAAGGCTTCAGCGAGGTCATCGCGGTCATCGGCCGGGACACCAATCTTTCCACCGCCCGTACCCCCAGCCAGCTCGAGCTCAACTACCTGACCACGGCCGACGACCTGGCCCAGATGGTCTCCGACGGCACGTTCCCGCCGCCGCGGCATCCCGGCGAGACCACGTCCGCCCCGCGCGTGGGCGACGGGCTGATCCGGCTCGACGCCGCCGGCAAGGTCACCTACGCGAGTCCGAACGCCCAGTCGGCATATCGGCGGCTGGGGTTCAACGCCCACCTGGTCGGCGAGGAACTGGCCGTACTCACCGGCCGGCTGGCCGCCGACCCGCTGGACGGTACCGACGCGGCCGAGCGGATGCTCACCTCCCTGCGGGGGGAGGCCCCGCCACGCAAGGAGGTCGAGGCACGCGGCGCGACCGTGCTGACGCGCGCGCTTCCGTTGCTCCCGGCCGGCGTGCCCATCGGCGCGCTGGTGCTCGTCCGTGACGTCACCGAGGTCCGCCGCCGGGAGCGGGCGTTGATGACCAAGGACGCGACGATCCGCGAGATCCACCACCGGGTGAAGAACAACCTGCAGACCGTAGCCGCCCTGCTCCGGTTGCAGGCGCGGCGGGTCGATGCCCCCGAAGCACGGATGGCCCTGGAGGAGTCCGTACGCCGGGTCGCCTCGATCGCGCTGGTCCACGAGACGCTGTCGATGTCCAGCGACGAGGTGGTCGACTTCGACGGCATAGTGGACCGGGTCGCGACGGCCGCCACCGAGGTGGCCACCACCGCGACCACGGTGAAAATGCGCCGCGAAGGCACGTTCGGCGTGCTGCCCGCCGAGATCGCCACGTCGTTGGTCATGGTGCTCAACGAGCTGCTGATCAACGCCGTGGAGCACGGCTTTCCCGAGGACGAGGAGGACCCCGAGGCCGGAGCCGAGGTAGTGGTCTCGGCGCACCGGTTCCGCAAGCAACTGCACGTGACGGTGGCCGACAACGGCCGGGGCCTGCCCGACGGCTTCCGGGCTGACGCCGGCCGGCTGGGCCTGCAGATCGTCCGCGCGCTGGCCACCGGCGAGCTGCGCGGCACCATCGAGCTGCGCAACCGCGCTGGCGGCGGCACCGAGGCGGTTTTGGTGGTACCCCTGGGCAAGCGCTGAAGTTTGCCAACTTTCCTGCGTTTGCCATGTAATGGCAAACGGCTCAGATGTGGCAAACTTTAGCAATGGAGGTGTTCACGGAGAGAGATTTGCTGGATGTGGCGTTCGCGGCGTTCAGCGAGCTCGTCGCGGGTGAAGGCATGGAAGTGGGCCGTCGCCCGCTTCCGGGCACCGGCGGTGACAACGCACGGGACGACGTCTGGAGTCTGCAGGCGTCCAGCTATCACAATGAGCTGATCGTCCAGGCCTTTAAACGGTTCTCGCCCCGTGACGCTGACCGCGTGCTGAGCGGTGTGTCGGGCATACTTCGTCGGCTCCGGGACAGTCCGATCTTGATCGTGGCGCCCTGGTTGAGTCCGCGGTCCCGTGAGCTTCTCGTCCAACAGGGCCTCAACTACCTTGACTTGACGGGGAACGCGTGGATTCGGATCGAGCGTCCGCTCATCCGAATCCAGATCAGCGGCGCACCGCAGGACCCCCACCCGGCGGTCCGGCGCCCGGTCCGGCTCCAGGGCAAGAACATCAACGCGCTGGTGCGAGCGCTTGTTGATGTCCGGCCGCCGTACCGGATGGTCGACCTGGCCCGCTTCACCGGTTTGAGCAACGCATACGTCTCACGTGCCCTCGAAGCGCTCGACGATGAGCGCCTCATCGAACGCAATGCCAAGAGGATCGTCATCGATGTCGACTGGGCTGCGTTGCTGAGGTCGCGTGCTGAGCAGTACGACCTGGTGCGCTCCAACCACGGACAAGGCTTCATTGCCCGTGCCGGGGCCCAGCAACTCTATCGTCGCTTGGCCGAAGCCGGCGATGATCAGGCGCTGGTCACCGGCTCGTTCGCGGCCGCCGAGCGGGTGCAACTCGCAGCGCCGACCCAATTGGCGTTGTACGTGCCGAGCATCGCCGATGCGGTCGAGCGTCTCGGGCTCATGCCCGCACAGACGGGAGCCAACGTGCTGCTGCTCCGCGCGGCCGATCCCTCTCAATTGATCCGCGCCGAGCGCGGGAGCGATGGTGGGTTCTCCGTCGGCATTTCCCAACTGGTGCAGGAC
>JBKOWB010000049.1:0-2930 GCA_046724195.1 Actinomycetota bacterium | reverse complement strand
GTCCTCGCGTTCCTCGCCCCGGTGTTGAGCAGGCTGTTCGGCCACCCGATCGACGAGTTCCACATCGACAAGATCGATCCGACCATCGGTACGCCGCTCGGGAAGTTGGGCGGCATCAGCAAGGACTTCCTCCTTGGCGTGGAGCCGACGTCCGGCCGGGACGTGTTCAGCCGGATCTTGTACGGCGCGCAGACCTCACTGTCGGTCGCGTTCCTGGCGGCGTTCGTGTCGACCACCCTTGGTGTGGTCTTCGGTCTCTCCGCCGGCTACCTGGGTGGCTGGGTCGACTCGGTGCTGAGCCGGGTGATGGACTTCCTGCTCGCGTTCCCGCAGCTGCTCTTCGCCATCGCGCTCGTCTCGGTGCTGCCGGATACCTTCTTAGGTCTCAGCAACCGCTGGTCGCGGGTACTCGTGCTGGTCGGCGTCATCGGCTTCTTCGGCTGGCCGTACATCGGCCGGATTGTGCGCGGGCAGACGCTGTCGCTGCGCGAGCGCGAGTTCATCGAGGCGTCGAGGAGCCTAGGCGCCCGGTCGCCGCGGATCCTGTTTCGGGAGCTGCTGCCGAACCTCGCGGCGCCGATCCTCGTCTACACCACGTTGATCATCCCGACGAACATCCTGACCGAGGCGGCGCTGAGCTTCCTCGGCGTCGGCATCCCGCCGCCCAACCCGTCGTGGGGCGGCATGCTCTCGGACGCGGTGAGCTACTACCAGTCCGATCCCATGTACATGATCATTCCGGGTGGAATGATCTTCCTTACCGTGCTGGCCTTCAACCTCTTCGGTGACGGCCTGCGCGACGCGCTCGACCCGAAGGCCCGCTGAGACAGGGGCCGCTGAACCATCGCATGATCCGCGGGCCGGTCGGCTCCGCTGTTCAAGGAGGTAGGAGAACTGGTGGCAGGCAAGACAAGGGTGGTGGCGGCCGCTACGGTCGCCGTCGCGTTGGGGCTGACCACCGCTGCGTGCGGTGGCGGGTCCAAGAGCGGCAACAATCAGGGATCGTCGGGCAACAAGGCCGGCTACAACGCGGCGCTGGAAGGCGTCGTCAACCCGAGCACCGCCAAGGGCGGCACGCTCAACCTCTGGGCCTCGCAGGACGCCGACTCGTGGGACCCCGTGCGGGGCTACTACGCGTTCGTGTGGGACCTCAACCGGCTGTACACGCGGAAGCTGGTGGACTACACCCCGGCGCCGGGCAAGGACGGCCTGAAGCTGGTCCCCGACCTCGCCGCGGCCGAGCCGGAGATCAGCGCGGACAAGCTGACTTACACGTTCAAGCTGAAGTCGGGCATCAAGTGGGACGACGGCTCGCCGATCACGTCCAAGGACATCAAGTACGGTATCGAGCGGGTCTGGGCGGCCGACGTCGTCTCGGGCGGTCCCGTCTACCTACCCGGCATCCTCGACCAGGGTCAGAAGTACCCGGGCCCGTACAAGGACAAGGATCCGGCCAAGCTAGGCCTGAAGTCGGTCACCACGCCGGACGATTCGACCATCGTCTTCAAGCTGCAGAAGCCGTACTCCGACTTCGTGTACCTGCTGGCGATGCCGGGCTCAGGCCCGGTGCCGCAGAAGCGTGACACCGGCGCCCAGTACGGCTCCGCGCCGGCCTCGTCCGGTCCGTACATGTTCAAGCAGGGCGGCATCGTCCCGGGCAAGAGCGCGGCTTGGGTCCGCAACCCGAACTGGGACCCGTCGACCGACACGATCCGTAAGGCGCTGCCGGACGCGATCAACCTGACGATCACCACCAACGCGGACGACCTGGACGCACGGCTCATCGCGGGCACCGCGGACATCGATGTCGGCCAGACCGGCGTGCAGGCCGCGGCCCGGGCCAAGATCCTGCAGGATCCGAACTTGAAGGCGAACTCCGACACACCCGTCACCGGCTTCCTCCGGTACGCCGCCATGGCGCAGTCGGTCCCCCCGCTGGACAACATCGACTGCCGCAAGGCCGTCATCTACGCCGCGGACCCGACCTCGCTGCAGGCGGCTCGCGGTGGCCCGATCGCCGGTGGCGACATCGGTACCAGCATGCTGCCGCCCAACATCCTCGGCTCGGAGCCGAGCTACGACCCGTACAACCGTCTGCCCGGGAAGCCGCAGCCGGACAAGGCCAAGGCGGCCCTGGCCGCGTGTGGCAAGCCGAACGGCTTCGACGTGACCATCGCGGCCCGCAACAACCGGGCGGCCGAGGTCAAGACAGCCGAAGCGCTGCAGGCGGCGCTCAAGGCGGTCAACATCAACGCCAAGATCGAGCAGTACGACGGTGCGCAGATTGCTTCCATCATTGGGTCGCCCGACAACGTGAAGAAGAAGGGCTACGGCATCATGATCGCCGGCTGGGGTGCCGACTATCCGACCGGCGCAGGCTACATGCAGCCGCTGTCGGACAGCCGGTTCATCCCCGCGAACGGCAACTTCAACCTGCCCGTGATCAAGGACCCGGCCATCGACGGTCTGTTCGACCAAGCCGCGGCCGAGACCGATCCGACCAAGGCCGCAGCGATCTACACGCAGATCAACCATAAGATCATGGAGGGCGCGTACTACCTGCCGTTCGTGGTCGACAAGGCGCTCAACTACCGCAACCCGCGGCTGACGAACGTCTACGAGCACCTGGGTCTGCAAATGGTGGACTTCCAGGCGCTCGGCGTCAGCGACGGCAAGTAAAACTCGGCACCACCGCCCGCAACGCGGGCAGTAACTCGAAGGGCAGGTGAAGGCCGCCCCCGGTTGGGCGGGTGCCGGTTCCCACGGAGCCGGTGCCCGCCCGTCCTGCGGCCGAACGTCGTGCTGGCATACCTCATCCGGCGGCTGATCAACTCCGTCCTCACACTGCTCGTGGTCACGCTGGTGACCTTCGGCATCTTCTTCGCGGTCCCGAAGATCACCGGGAGCGACCCTGCCCTGCTCTACATCGG
>JBKOWB010000151.1:0-18917 GCA_046724195.1 Actinomycetota bacterium | reverse complement strand
GTATCCCCGTCGGCCAGGGCCGGCGCGGCCAAATCGGCGAGCTGCACCATTCGAGGCTAGGCCGTCCGCGGCCGGTACCGTTACGCCGGGTCAAGACACGGAACCGATTGGGCCCCCCGTGGCGCGTTGGCCTGATCGCGGGGCAATAATGAGCCCGTGACAGCGGCCTCAGCCATCGACAAGAGCCAGATCCACTCGCTGACCCGCCCCAACATGGTCAGCGTCGGGACCATCGTGTGGCTCTCCAGCGAGCTCATGTTCTTCGCCGCGTTGTTCGCGATGTACTTCGCGATCCGTGCCGCGGACTACAGCCTGTGGCAGGAGCACACACCCAAGCTCACCGTCCCGTTCGCGACCGTCAACACGATCGTGCTGGTGTCTTCCTCGATCACGTGCCAGCTCGGCGTGTTCGCGGCGGAGAAGGGTGACGTGTTCGCGCTGCGGCGCTGGTTCACCATCACGTTCATCATGGGCCTGATCTTCGTGCTCGGCCAGGGCTACGAGTACCGCAGCCTGGTCAGCGACGGCATTAAGATCAACAGCGACGGGTACGGCTCGATGTTCTACCTGACGACGGGCTTCCACGGCCTGCACGTCACCGGTGGTCTCATCGCGTTCATCGTCTTCATGATCCGTACGACCATGGGCCGGTTCACGCCGGCGCAGGCCACCTCCGCCATCGTCGTGTCGTACTACTGGCACTTCGTCGACATCGTGTGGATCGCCCTCTATTCGATGATCTACTGGCTGCAGTAGCCGCCCGTTCACGTCAAGGCCGAACTCCAGAGGACACAGCCCATGACTTCTGACACCCCCGCCGGTCGGCGCTTCCGGGTGTTCCGCCGGCGGCGATCGGCGCCCAGCAAGGCGCGCCGCCGTTTCGGCGCGGCGGCCCGCATGATCGCCGCCCTGGCCCTGGCCGGCGGTGTCTACACTGCCTTCGCCCCGGGCGCGTTCGCCCAGGACAACCGGCCGCTGTCCGCGGCGGCGCAACAGGGCAAGGCGCTCTTCGACAACAGCTGTATCAGCTGTCACGGCATGCATGCCGAGGGTGTCCCGGGCCGCGGTCCCACCCTGATCGGCGTCGGTTCCGCCGCGGTGGAGTTCCAGGTCGGCACCGGCCGCATGCCGATGACCCGGCAGGAGGCTCAGGCCGTAGAGAAGCCGCCGATGTTCAACGAGGATCAGACCAAGCAGATCGCGCAGTACATCCAGGAGTTGGGTGGCGGCCCGCAGGTGCCGCCCGGGCCGTACACGGACGACCTGCAGTCCAATCCGGACGCGCTGTCCAATGGCGGCGAGCTGTTCCGGCTCAACTGCACCTCGTGCCACGGCTTCGGCGGTGCGGGCGGCGCGCTGTCCTCCGGCAAGTACGCGCCGAGCCTGTACAAGGCCACCCCCAGGCAGATCTACGCGGCCATGCTGAGCGGGCCGCAGAACATGCCGGTGTTCGGCGACAACGAGCTCACGCCGGACCAGAAGCGCGAGCTCATCACGTACGTCACGACCCAGATCCAGCACGACAAGGACCCGGGCGGGCTGTTCAACTTGGGCCGGTACGGCCCGGTCACCGAGGGCCTGGCCATCTTCGTCGTCGGCATCACTATCCTGGTATTCACGGCGCTGTGGATTGCGGGGAAATCATGACGGTTCTGGAGGACGGGGACCGCAGCGCCGGCACGGAGCCGGTCGATGTGCACGACCCCCGGCTGTCTCGCTTCGAGATCGTCAAGGAGGGGGCGCGGCGCGACGATATCGAGATTGTCACGTACGAGTCGCAGTTCCCGACGCCGAACTCGAAAGCCGAGAAGCGCGTCGTACGTAATGTCGCCTTGCTCTTCATGCTCTCGGGGCTCGCGGCGCTTGCGTTCCTGGTCGCGTACATCTGGTGGCCGTGGCGCTTCGAGCTCGGCAACACGATCAACGACTACTACACGCCCGTCCTGGGCATCACGCTGGGGATCTCGCTGTTCGCGCTCGGCTTCGCGATCCTGGCCTGGGCCAGGAAGCTGCTGCCGCATGAGGTGTTGATCCAGACCCGGCACGACGGTCCGTCCCCCGAGGACGCGCGGATGATCACCGGGCAGACCATGGCCTTCGTGGTGGACGAGCTGGGCGTGCAGCGGCGGCCGCTGCTCAAGGGCGCGGTCGCGCTGGGCCTGGCGCCACTCGGCCTGGTCGTGGCGGCGCCGCTGATCGGCGGGCTGATCGAGAACCCGCACAAAGGCTCCCGGCCGATGATGTTCCACACCGGCTTCGATCCGGTGCCGAACGGTAACAAGCCGGTCCGGCTGACCCGCGAGGACGGCACGCCCATCCGGCCCGAGGACGTCAGCGTCGGCGGCCAGATCACCGTGTTCCCCGGCATCCCGGGCGGCGCGACGAACGCGTACGCAGACTCGCCCACGCTGCTCATCCACCTGCGGCCCGAGGACGCGGCGGTCGCGCACCTCACGAGTGACACCGACAAGACGAACAAGGGCGCGATGTGGGGCAGCTACGCCGCGTACTCGAAGATCTGCACCCACGCCGGCTGCCCCGCGAGCCTGTACGAGCAGCAGACGAACCGCTTGCTCTGTCCGTGCCACCAGTCCCAGTTCCTCACCACCGACAACGCTCGGCCCATCTTCGGCCCGGCGACCCGCAGGCTGCCCATGCTGCCCCTCGCGCTGGACGCGGAAGGCTTCTTTGTGGCAGCGTCGGATTACCGGGAGACCGTCGGGCCTGACTTCTGGGAGCGGCCATGAAGCGCCGAAAGTTCGATATTTCGGAAGTCCCTGCCAAAGTAGGCACGGGGCTCGACGAACGGTTCAAGGCCGCCACACCGCTCCGTGGGATCCTGAACAAGGTCTTCCCCGACCACTGGTCCTTCCTGCTCGGCGAGATCGCGCTGTTCTCGTTCATCCTCCTGATTCTCACCGGCACATTCCTGGCCCTCTTCTTCGACCCGTCGATGAAGGAGGTCGCCTACAACGGCGTGTATCCGGCGTTGCGCGGCACGGAGATGTCGGCGGCGTACGAGTCGTCCTTGCGGCTGTCGTTCGAGGTGCGGGGCGGCCTGTTCCTGCGTCAGATGCACCACTGGGCCGCGCTGCTGTTCATGGCGGCGATCGTCGTGCACATGACGCGCATCTTCTTCACCGGTGCGTTCCGCAAGCCGCGGGAGACGAACTGGGTGATCGGCGTGACGCTGTTCCTGCTCGGCTTCCTCGAAGGGTTCACCGGCTACTCGCTGCCGGACGACGGCCTGTCCGGCACCGGTCTCCGGATCGCCTCCGCGATCATGCTGTCCATCCCGGTGGCGGGCACGTGGATCTCGTCGTCGATCTTCGGTGGCGAATTCCCCGGCGACCTGATCATCGGCCGCTTCTACATCGTGCACGTGCTGCTCATTCCGGCCATCCTGCTCGCGCTGATCACCGTGCATGTGGGTCTGGTGTTCGTGCAGAAGCACACCCAGTGGCCCGGCCCGATGCGGACGAACCGGAACGTGGTCGGCGAGCGGTTCTTCCCGCGGTACATCATGAAGCAGACCGGCTTCCTCATGAGCGTCTTCGGCGTCTGCGCGCTGCTGGCCGGCCTGTTCCAGATCAACCCGATCTGGCTGTTCGGGCCGTACCGGGCGTCCGAGGTGTCCTCGGCGAGCCAGCCCGACTGGTACGTCATGTTCATGGACGGCCTGGTCCGTCTCATGCCGGCGTGGCAGATCACGCTGCCCATCTATATCGGGGGCGGCCACGGCTACAGCATCCCGCCGTTGTTCTGGCCCGCCGTGGTCGGCCTCGGCGCGTTGTTGACCGTGCCGATGTTCTATCCGTTCATCGAGGCGCGGCGTACCAAGGATCACCGCATGCATCACCTGCTCCAGCGGCCGCGGGACGTGCCCGAGCGGGCCGGTGTGGGTGCGATGGCCCTCACGTTCTTCCTGGTCGCCACACTGTCCGGCGGCAACGACGTGATCGCCGACAAGTTCCACCTCAGCCTGAACGCGACGACCTGGGCCGGCCGCATCGGGCTGCTGCTCGGTCCACCGTTGGCGTACTACATCACCACGCGCATCTGCCTGGGCCTGCAACAGCACGACCGTGAGGTTCTCGCTCACGGAGTGGAGACCGGCATCATCAAACGCCTACCGGACGGCCGCTTCGCCGAGATCCATCAGCCGCTGGGTCCGGTGGACGCGCACGGCCACCCGCGGGAGCTCGACTACGCAGGCTGGGTCGTGCCTAAGAAGATGAACCGGCTCGGGGCGCTCGCGCCCGCGGTGAAGGGCTTCTTCGTCCCGATCGAGAAGCCGGCCGAGGCCCCGGTCTCGCCGGGCATGCCGCCGGTGACGGCCGAGCGCGAGGAGATCACCTCGGGTCACTGACCCTGCCGCACTGATCCTGCCAAGGGAGCGGCCCGCCGGCTCGGCCGGTGGGCCGCTCTCAGTCCGCGGCGGGCAGGCCGATAGCGAACGCGTCCTCGAGATCGTGCTTCGAGTACGCCCGGAACGCGATATGCGACTCGGTGTTGAGCACGCCCGGCGTCTTGGAGATGCGGCCCGCGATGACCTCGGCGATGTCGTCGAAGTGGGGCACCCGCACGATCGCGATCAGGTCGACGTTGCCGGCGACGGAGTAGACCTCGCTGACCCCGGGCAGGGCCGCGAGCGCCTCGGCGACCTCCGGAATGGAGTCGGTGGCGCAGTCGATGTGCACGATCGCGGTGTTCACGGGACTCCTCAACAGTGAGGGACAGTAACCAACCAACATGCTATCGCTGTCTAGGCCCGTCGATCATGGGGTTAGGAAGGATAATCCGGACATTACGTCGCGCTAACCTCTTGATCACCGGGGGAATGGGCCTGGACGGTTAGGCCGTGTGGGGTGCGGATCGCGTTGGTCAGGGACTCCGATGCCGCGACGTTCGCGTGGGGCCAGATCACGCAGCGCCTTGCCCGGCCGGCGACCACCGCGTGTGCGCCTATCACGCAGGACTCGGCGTGGCCGGTGACCGTCGCCGACGCGTCCACCAATGTCTGGCCGCGCGCCGCGTGCAGATTGGCCCTCAGGTAGTCGGCCGGCGTGCCGCTGTCGATGTAGACGCCGCCGTAACCGACCAGCTCGAGCTCTCCGCGTGCCTCCGCGGGCCGCCACACGGCGTGGACCAGGCTGCCGTGCTCCGCCGGCAGGTCACGAATGTAGCGCCACGGCAACAGCGAGAACCCCGCGAAGCGCCGGCCGCTGAAGCCGCCGGTGTCTCCCGCCGGCACGGGCAGCGTCAGCATCCGGACCGTATCGCCGGTCCAGCCGTCCAGCAGCGCGGCGATGTCCTTGCCGGGCTCGCGGCGGGGATCCGCCAGGTAGGCGTCGGCGTTGCCGACGAGAGCACCGCGGCCACCGATCCAGCCCCGGAGGTTTCCCACCCCGCCCGCGGTGCCGAGCGGCCCGTCCGGCTCGACCGATACGTGCGCGCGGTCGCCGACGTTGTCCTCGACCTGCTCGGCCAGGTAGGCGGCGTTCACGGCGACGTCCGCGGGACCCGACAGGCCGATCCCGGCCAGTCGGCGCAGCGCGCGATCGAGCAGCGCTACGTTGCCGACCGGGCAGAGCGCCTTGGGCAGCAGGTTCGTCAGCGGCCGCAGCCGCCTACCCTCACCCGCGGCGAGCACCACCGCGCAGACGTCGGTCACGCCGTGCCCACGTTCGGCATGCCCTCCTGGCCCTCGCTTCGCTCGGTGCAGTCGGTCATGCTGTGCCACGTTCGGCATGCCCTCCTGGCCCTCGCTTCGCTCGGTGCAGTCGGTCATGCCCACGGCCCGATGCCGTAGACCGCGAGCAGGCCGGCGGTGTTCCTGGTCAGCGGGGGCAGCGCGTCGATCGGGAACCACGCGGCCTCGAGCACCTCGGCACCGTCCACGACCAGCGGGGTCCTCGACGCCGGCACCAAGACCGTGAAGACGGTGTCAACCACACCCTGGGCGTGCACGATCGCATTCGGTACGGCCGGGACGAGGTCGCCGGGATCGATCACGATCCCGGACTCCTCGAAGAGCTCCCGGGCCGCGGCGACGGCCGGCGCCTCCCTGCGCTTGAGCAGGCCGGCCGGGAGGCCCCAACGGCGGCCGGGCGGCTGCCGCAGCAACAGCAGGCGGCCTGGTGTGGGCGCCTCTGAGTCCCGAACCAGGGTGACCGCGCCGACCAGATACTTGGCGACCACCAGGCGGACCAGGCGGCGCCGCAGGGAGCCCGGCATCCGATAGAACAACTGGTACCCGCAGCCGCGCACCTGCCGGGACATATTCACGCCCGCCAGGTTATCGGGCTGTCGGTGACGCTCAGTCGGGGTGGTCCACGAGCGCGATCAACTGCTCGACCACGTGGTCGGGCTCGAGGTTGCGCTCGGTCACCGCCACCAGCATGGTTTCGAGGTCCGGGTAGCCGAGCCCCTCGGCGAGGCGGCGCAGCGGTACCTCGCTGGCCAGGGCGCGGTTGTGCTTGCGCAGGGTGAGCCCGATGGTGGCTCGGCCGAGGCGGACCTTGTCCGCGATGCTGATGCCGGGAGCGTTCTCCTCGGCGAAGTAGCGGCTGATCTGCATCTGGGCCTGGTTCGACTTCACGAAGCCGAGCCACTCGCGCCGGGGACCGCGCGGTGCTGTGCCCGGCTCGACCTCGATGTGTCCATCGGTCTCGGTGAAGATCTCCACCACGTCCCCGTCGCACAGCTGCGAGCTGAGCGGGGCGAGCCGGCCGTTGATCGTCGCGGCCAGCGCCTGGTCACCCTTCTCCGGGCTCAATTCGTACGCGAGGTCGACCGGAGTGGACCCGGGCGGCAGCTCAAACGCGTGTCCCTGGGCGAACACCGTGATCTGCCCCTCGGCCAGGTCGCACCGCAGCGAGGCGAGGAACTGGGCGGCGTCGGTGGTGTCCCGCTGCCAGTCCAGCACCCGCCTCAGCCAGGTCAGCTGGTCGGAGCCGGGCGTGTCGGCAGGGTCGGCGGTCTTCGGGTACCGGAAGCCGGTGGCGACGCCGTACTCGGCGCAACGGTTCATCGACTCCGTACGGATCAGCACCTCGACCAGCCGGCCTTCCGGGCCGGTGACCGTGGTGTGCAACGAGCGGTAGAGGTTGTTCTTCGGCGACGCGATGAAGTCCTTGAACCGGCCCGCCACCGGGCGCCACTGGCCGTGGATCGCGCCCAGCGCCGCATAACAGTCCGTCTCCGGCCCGTCCACGATCACGGCGATGCGCGGCAGGTCGAGCGGGACCTTGTGGTCGCCCGCGACGGTGTCCTTCCAGATCGAATAGTAGTGCCGCGGGCGCGGCGTGACCTCGGCGTTCACCTTGGTGCGGCGCAACGCGGTGCGGGTCTTCGCGGTCACGGCAGCCAGGTATTCGTCCCAGCCGGGGCGGTTCTTCACGTGCTCGTCGATGCGCGCGTACTCCTCGGGCTCGAGGTGATACAGCACCACGTCGTCGAGGTCGCGCTTGAGGGCCTGGATGCCGAGCCGGTCGCAGAGCGGGACCAGCACGTCGAGTGTCGAAGTGGCGATCCGGGCCCGGGAGGCGGGGGAGCGGGCGTCCAGCGTCCGCATGTTGTGCAGCCGGTCGGCGAGCTTGATGACCAGCACCCGGACGTCCTTGCCCGCCGCGACGATCATCTTGCGGATGGTCTCGGCCTCGGCGGCGTTGCCGTAGAACGCCTTGTCGAACTTGGTCACGCCGTCGACCAGGTGGGCCACCTCGGGGCCGAAGTCGCCGTGCAGCGTCTCGAGCGTGTAGCTGGTGTCCTCCACCGTGTCGTGCAGCAGCGCGGCGACCAACGTGGTGGTGTCCATGCCGAGCTCGGCGCAGATCTGCGCGACCGCGAGCGGATGGGTGATGTACGGGTCGCCGCTCTTGCGTAGCTGGCCGCGGTGCATGTTGTCGGCGACCGCGTAGCTGCGGCGCAGGATGTTCGTGTCGGCCGACGGGTGGATGCCCTTGTGAGTACGGGTCAGCTTGGCGACCGGGTCGTCGTCGTTGCCCGGGAGGTTGAGCAGCATGCGCAAGCGCTGCGAGAGGCTCATGTCCCGGGGCGAACCGGGCGTCGGCAGGGCACGTCCAAGGGCGGCGCCGTGGCCGGCGTCGACATCCACTCGGACACCCCCTCACCGTTCGTTACATCCCGAGGTGCGAAGCCCCGCGCGAAGTGCCGTCCGGCGACCGGGGACCTCGCGTGCCTAAAAGAGTAAGCGAGCGGGCGTCATCCGAACGGTCAGTTACCAATGAGCGAACGGATGAGTCTCTCGCCGTTGCTGCCGCTTCGGCCCTGGTGAGCAGGTTGGTGAAGCGAGCTGCGCCACGAGCCGGTGACACCCAGTCGCCGGACGTCTCCACCAAGCGGGTGTCGGGCTGCTCCAGCCACGCCAAGATCCGCTCCGTCTCCTCCGCCGACGTGGCCGGAACTGGTCCCGGTCCCGGCCGGACGGTCTCGGCCGTGGCCCGGGCCGCGTCGAGCGTCGGGCGTGGATGTTCGCGCGACGGCGACGTCGCCGCGGCGGCAAGGCGGCCGTGCCGGACCACGACGATCTCCCAGCCGCCCACGCCGTTGCGCCGGGCCGCCACCATCTCCGCGAGCCGGGTCAGCGCGCCGAGCCGCTGCATCCGGATCGTGGCCCGCAACAATGCGATGAGCCGGGAGCGGATCACCGCCGCCTCCTCGTAGCGCTGCCGGTCGGCGAGCACCTCGATGCGGGCCATGAGCGCGTCGACGACGGGCTCCGGGTCGCCGTAGGTCGCGGTCCGGAACGGCAGGGCGGCGCGCCGCGCGTACTCCTCGGTGGTGATCTTGTGCTCGCACGGAGCCGGGCATTTGCCCAGCTCGGCCAGCGCGCAGGCGGGGATCTGGGTGCGGGTGGAGAGCTTGTGCGAGCACTGGCGCAACGGCACGGCGTCGTAGACGCCGGCCGCGGCCAGTTCGGCGGTCCGGCGCGAGGAGAACGGCCCGAGGTACGCGGCGCCGTCGTCGGCGAGCGCGCGCACGACGGAGAGCCGCGGGTAGGCCTCGGCGGTCAGCTTGAGCCAGACGACCCGCTCGGGATACTTCGACCGGCGGTTGTATGGCGGCGAGTGCGCCGCGATGAGCCGGAGCTCGCGCACCTCGGCCTCGAGCGCGTGGGCACATTCCACCGCCTCCACCCGGGTGGCCGCGGCGAGCATCTCGGAGATCCGCGCCCGTTTCTCGCTGGCCGTGAAGTAGGTGCGTACGCGGGTCGCGATGTCCTTCGATGTACCGACGTAGAGGGGCCGTCCGTCCGCGGCGCGGAAGACGTAGACGCCCGGCACGTGCGGCAGTCCCTCGGCGAGATGCCGCTGGCGGCGCTGCGTGGGGCTGACCGCCTTGGCGAACTCGATGGCATCGCCCAATGTGTGCACCCGGTAGCTGCCGAGCCGCTCGATCAGACCGTGCAGCACGTCGACGGTGGCCCGCGCGTCGTCGAGGGCGCGGTGGGTGGGCTGCACGGTGGCGTGGAAGTACTGGGCGAGCGTGGCGAGCTTGCGGTTCGGCACCTCGTCGCGGGTCAGTGCGCGCCGGGCCACCGCCGCGGTGTCCAGCACGCGCAGCGGGGCCCACACATACCCGTGCCGGGCACAGGCGGCCTTGAGAAAACCGACGTCGTACGGCGCGTTGTGGGCCACCAGGACCGAGCCGCGCAGGAACTCCAGCAAGCTGGGCAGTACCGCCTCGATCGGCGGCGCGGGGGCCAGCATCGCCTCGGTGATGCCGGTCAGCACGGTGATGAACGGCGGCAGCCGCTCGCCCGGGTTGACCAGCGTGCCGAACACGCCGAGCTGCTCGCCGCCGCGGACTTTGACCGCGCCGATCTCGGTGATGCCGGCGCCGTCGGGCGCGCCGCCGGTCGTCTCGAGGTCGAGCACGACGAACGTGGTGTCCCGCAGCGACAGCGCCGCCGGGTCGACGGAGCCGTCGGCGGTGAGGAGCGTGTCCAGCGTGCCTTGCACGAATCTCGCCGCTCCGGGGACATATGCACCGCCCTGGCTGCGCGCGGCGTCGTGGACGTCGGCCGGTCGTGTCACCACGGCGCGGAGATTAGGACGCGGGTACGACAAAAGCGCGATCCGACGCGCGGGCGTGTCGGTCCGGCCCGCTGCCGTAAAAGATCAGTTGCGTCCGCAAGCTTTTCTCGGCCGCACGATGGAGAATGGTTCGATGTCCACGCCGTTGCCGTTCGACGACCGCCCCCAGCCGGTGGCGGACGTCGACGTGCCCGACGACGTGGATTTCGCGCCGGAGCCGGTGCTTCCGGAGCCGGTCCGCCAGCGGATCACCGCCCTGGCGGCCGCGGCCCTGCCGGGCATGCCGGTTGAGGAGATGCCCGTGCCGCTGCGACGGGTCGCCCGGTTCGCGCCGAACCGCCGGGCCCGCCTCGGCGCCCAGGCCATCGCCGCCCAGCTCGCCGCCGACCCGCTGTTCCGGCAGCGGATCTCCGGCCGGATCGTGACCGAGGCCGGCGACCTGGGCGCGGCCGTCGCGAGTGGCATGGCGCCGGCCGCGGCCGACCCGGTGGAGGTGGCCGCGCTGGCGTACCTGGCTCGACCCGCCGGCTGGCGTGACCTCGTCGAGGCCGCGGGCGAGGCAGTCCGCGCCGAGGCGGACAGCGAGGCCGTGGCCAGTCAGGTCCGCGATGCGGAGCAACGTGCGGCGCGCGCGGAGCATGACCGGGCCGTCGCCCGGGTCGAGGCCGACAAGCTGCGTGACGAGCTCGCCCGGGTCCGCGAGGAGCTGGGCCAGCTACGCGAGGAGGCGCGGGCGACCGCGAAGGCGCTGCGCGAGTCGCAGGCCGCCCAGCGCCGCACAGGCGAGCTCCTGGCCACCGAGAAGGGCCGCGCGGCCCGGACCAGCACGGACCACGAAGCGGAGGTACGGCGGCTGAAGATGCGCCTTTCCGAGGCGGAGGCCATGGCCGCGACCGGTAAGCAGGCCGCCAAGGACGCCCGGGCCATCGACGACGCCCGCCTCTGGCTGCTGCTCGAGACGATCGGGCAGGCGGCGTCAGGGCTGCGCCGCGAGCTGGCGCTCGGCCCGACCGACAAGCTGCCGGCCGACTTCGTCGCGGACAGCTCGGCGGACCGCCCGGGATCGCCCGAGCGGTCCCGGGCCCGGGCCCAGGACACCGACGACCCCGGGCGGCTGGACCAGCTGCTGGCGTTGCCACGGGCGCACCTCATCGTGGACGGCTACAACGTGACCAAGCGCGGCTTCGCGGAGATGTCGCTGGAGCATCAGCGCAAGCGGCTGATCACCGGGTTGGGCGGCATCGCGGCGCAGACCGGCGACGAGGTCACAGTTGTCTTCGACGGTGCGGAACGGGTGCACGGCCTGCCGCCGACGCCGCGCGGGGTGCGCGTGCTGTTCTCCCGCAAGGGCGACACCGCGGACGAGCTCATCCGGCAGCTGGTACGCGCGGAGCCCCCGGGCCGCCCGGTCGTGGTCATCTCATCTGACCGGGAGGTCGCCGACGGGGTCCGCCGCCACGGGGCCTACCCGATGGGTGCCGACTCGCTGTTGCGCCGCCTGGCCCGTTCCTGACCTGCGGTGCGGGTTTTGTCGTACCCCTTGCATAGCGTGACTGTCACCGATGGTGGTCGGTCCGCGACATTGCTTCCCCTTCGTTGCCGCGGCCGGCCACCAGGCAGAGGAGGAATGATGATCATCGACTGCGGTCGCTGTGCCGAGCGGGCCGATGAGTGCAAGGGGTGCCTGGTCGGCGCGCTGCTGGACACGCCCGACGGGATCCGCGACCTGATGCCCAGCGAGTTGCGCGCGATCGAGACGTTCGAGCTGGCCGGCTTCGACGTGCAGCTGCTCGAGACGCCGGCGCCGCCGGTGCCGGTCCGGATGTTCCCGCGCCGTAGCCACGTCGCGTGACCGGTTCCCTAAGATGGGCGGCGCCATGCGAAAGGGGTGCGAGCGGATGAGGCGGCGCGGTTGTTCCGCATGACTCCGCGGCTGTGGGCGGTGTGCGTCCTCGGCGTGCTGGTCGTCGCTCTGGTCGCGCTCGCCTGGACGCTGATCCCCTGGCACCGGCCACCGGCGCCGCGCGCCGACCAGATCTCCGCGCTCGGCCAGCTGCCGCCCGACCAGGTCGCCAAGGCCCGAGAGTTCCACTCCGCGCTGCGGCCAGCGGTCTACGGCGCCGTGGCCTTCGGGCTGCTCGCGGCGCTCGCGGTCGGGCTCACGCCGCTGGGTGCGCGTCTGGTGTCGCTGGTCGGGCGGCCGTTCGGCGGGAACTGGATCGCACAGGCCGTGCTCGGCGGGCTCGCCGTCGTGCTCGTGGTCGAGGTGATCGCCCTGCCGTTCGCCGCGTGGCGGCACACGATCGTCGTCCGCTACGGCATCTCCACCCAGTCCTGGGGCGGCTGGGCGGTCGACGTCGCGAAGTCGTACGCAGTGGGCGCGGTGATCGGCGGGATCGCGCTGCTCGGCTTCTACACCGTAGTCAAGCTCGCACCGCGCTGGTGGTGGGCAGTCGGCGCGGTGGGCGCCGCGGCGCTGGTCGTGCTGCTGTCCTTCGTGCTGCCGGTGATCGTCGAGCCGATCTTCAACAAGTTCACGCCGATGCCGGAGGGAGCGCTGCGCAGCGAGCTGATCGCGCTCGCCGACCGGGACGGCGTGCCCGTGCGCGACGTGCTCGTCGCCGACGCCTCCCGGCGTACCCGGGCCGTGAACGCGTACGTGTCCGGCTTCGGGCCGACCCGGCGGATCGTCGTCTACGACACGATGCTCACGGAGGCGACGCCGGCTGAGGTGGTCTCGGTCGTTGCGCACGAACTGGGCCACGCCAAGAACAATGACGTGCTCAACGGCACGTTGATCGGCGCGTTGGGCACGGCCGCCGGCGTCATCGTGGTGTTTCTGCTCGGGTCATGGACTTCACTGTTGCGGCTGGCCGGCGTCACGTCCATCGGGGAGCCGCGCGCGGTCGGGCTGCTCCTCGCGATAGCCACGGTCGCCGGGCTGGCCGGCGGCCCGGCGCAGGCGTTCGTGTCTCGGCGGATCGAGGCCCGCGCGGACGCGCACGCCCTCACCCTGACCGGCGACCCGGGCACGTTCGAGGACATGCAACGCCGCCTCGGCGCGGTCAACCTGTCCGACCCCGACCCGCCCACCTGGGAGTACGTCATGACTGCCTCGCATCCGTCCACCGTGGAGCGGATGGCCGCCGCCAGCGCGTACGCCCTGGGTGAGCGGTGACGGGCCGGACGTTGCTGATCACGAACGACTTTCCGCCCCGGCCCGGCGGTATCCAGCAGTTCGTGCACAACCTCGCCGTACGCCAGCCGGCCGGGTCGGTCGTCGTCTACGCGTCCACGTGGCGCGGCGCCGAGAAGTTCGACGCGGAGCAGCCGTTCGAGGTGGTCCGGGAGAACACCTCGGTGCTGTTGCCCACGCCCGCGGTCGCCAGGCGGGCGGCCGAGCTGGCGCGGGCGAACGGCTGCGACACGGTCTGGTTCGGCGCGGCCGCACCCCTCGGCCTCCTCGCCGCTGGACTTCGTCGCAACGCCGGCGTCGAGCGGGCCGTCGCGCTGACCCACGGCCACGAAATCGGATGGGCCGCGTTGCCCGGCGCCCGACTGCTGCTGCGCCGTATCGCCCGGGGCAACGACGTGATCACCTACCTGGGCGAGTACCAGCGCGTGCGGCTGGACAAGGCGCTGGGTGGGCTCACCGATCTGCAGCGGCTCGCGCCCGGCGTGGACGTCGATGCGTTCCGTCCTGGTGTGGACGGCCGCGGGGTGCGGGAGCGCTACGGGCTGAGTGACCGGCCGGTGATCGTGTGCGTGTCCCGGCTCGTGCCGCGCAAGGGCCAGGACATGCTCATCCGGGCGCTGCCCGCGGTTCGACGCCGGGCGCCCGGGGCTGCGCTGCTGCTGGTGAGCGGCGGCCCGTACCGCAAGAGGCTGGAACGGCTCGCTCGGGACCATGGTGTCGCGTCCGATGTGGTGTTCACCGGCTCCGTGCCGTGGGCGGAGCTGCCGGCGCACTACGCGGCCGGGGACGTGTACGCGATGCCGTGCCGTACCCGGGCCGCCGGACTCGACGTGGAAGGGCTGGGGATCGTCTACCTGGAGGCGTCGGCATCCGGGTTGCCGGTCGTCGGCGGCGACTCCGGCGGCGCCCCGGACGCCGTGCTGGAGGGGGAGACCGGCTACGTGGTGGGCGGCCGCGATGTGACCGCGCTGTCCGGGCGCCTCGCGGACCTGCTCTCCGACCCGGACAAGGCGCGCACGATGGGGGCGGCCGGCCGTGCCTGGGTCGAGCGGGAGTGGCGCTGGGAGACGCAGGCAGCCCGCATGGCAAGGCTGCTCGGCCATGAGTGAGTGGCCACCCGTCGCTTATCGATGGACACGTTTCGTCGGACGGGATCTACGCTCAGCTCTTCACGTTGCAGGCGAGCGCCTACCAGTCGGCGTGAGCTGGGTCGTTCGTGTCGCCGTGGGGCGGCGCCCGTGACACAGTTGTCCCATGGACGTGGTAGGTCTGGTCGCCGTCGGCGCCGTGCTGGCGGCCGGCGCCGGGCTCGGGCTGTGGCGGCACCGGAACGACGGTCGCTTGCGCTCTGTGAGCCCCGCCAAGGACGCGGCCGGAACCGGCAAGGACCCGGCTGCCGTCGCCGTTGAGGCCGCCCGCGCCGGGCGCCCGGCGGCGGGGCCTCGCTCGGTCGTCACGCCCGACGTCGAGGAGACACCTGCCGACATCGCCCAGCCTGCGCACGATCGGCTCGACCCAGGCCTGCTCGCGGCGCTTGGCGTCGCTCCCGCCCGGGCCACGCTTCTGCAGTTCTCGTCGGCGTTCTGCGCGCCCTGCCGGACCGTCCGGCGGGTCAGCTCCGAGGTAGCCACGCTGCTTCCCGGCGTCCAGCACGTGGACGTCGACGCCGAGAGCCACCTCGACGCGGTCCGAGCCCTGAACGTCTGGCGTACCCCGACGCTGTTCGTCCTCGATGCCGATGGCCGGGTCGCCAAGCGCGCCACCGGCGTGCCGTCCAAGCCCCAGCTCATCGCGGCGCTCGCTGAGGTGCTAACGGCGCCGGATTCCGCACCAGGACAACGGTGATGGCGATCACTGTTGCGGAGCACACGCGAGGTGCGAGAGTCGCACGTATGGAACTCGATCCGCGTGGACAGCGGTTCGCCGCGGCGCTGACCAGCGTCGTTCTCATCGTCGTCCTCGCGACCGGCTCGGGCTGGCTCGCGCTCGCCCAGGCCGCCGTCTTCGCCATCACCGCCGCCGACCCGCGCCGCGGGCCGTATCCGCTGATCTACCGCGCGTTCGTCCTGCCGCGGATCGGGCCTCCGCCAGAGCGGGAGCCGGCTGCGCCGGTGCGCTTCGCCCAGTTGGTCGGTTTCGTGTTCCTGACCATCGCCGCGATCGGCTACCTGTCCGGCGCGACGGCGCTGGGCGTGACGTTCGCCGCGCTGGGGCTGTTGGCCGCGTTCCTCAACGCGGCGTTCGGCCTCTGCCTCGGATGCGAGGTCTATCTGGCGATGCGCCGGCTGAGCGCCCGCCGCGCCGCCTGACCGGACTGGTGTGCAACGGCTCGAGCGGGCGCCCAACGGCTTGAGCGGGCGCCCAACGGCTTGAGCGGGCGCCCAACGGCTTGAGCGGGCGCCCAACGGCTTGAGCGGCGCGCGAACAGCTTGAGCGGCGTGCGACAGCCTGACCGGCGCGCGCAAGGGCCGAGTGGTCGAAAGGTCTGGCCGAAGATCCACCCAGCCGGGAAACGCCGCTGACGTCCGGGTACGCCGGATCCGCCCGGCCTCGATCGGAGGCGGGCTGCCGCTCGCGCCGGTTCAGAACTTCGGGGCGTCCGGGGCCTCGAGCAGCCCCAACCGCAGGGCCGTCATCAGCGCCTGCGCCCGGTTGGCCGCGCCGAGCTTCTCGTACAGCTTCGAGATATGGGTCTTCGCGGTCGATTCGGACACGAACAGCTGCTTCGCGATGCCGGCGACGCTCATGCCGTCCGCGAGCAGGCGCAGGACCTGGCCCTCGCGCGGCGACAGCTGCGGACCGGACGGGGCGAGGCGCCGCTTCATGGCCTCGGCGAGATCGGCGGCCGTGAACGCACTCGGCGCGGACGCGGCGTGCCGGGCCGCCGCCACCACCTCGTCGGCGGGCGCGGTCTTGGGCACGAACGCGCTGGCCCCGGCCTCGAGCGCGCCGAAGAGCTGGTCGTCGCCCGCGTACATGGTCAGCACGACGATGCCCATGTTGGCGTTGTTCTTGCGTAGGGCGCGGGTGGCCTCGAGGCCGCTGCCGTCGGGCAGCCGCAGATCCATGATCACGACGTCCGGCTGCAGCGCGCCGGCCTGGCGGACCGCCTCGGCGGCCGTCGCGGCCTCCCCGACGACCTCGAACTGCCGGTCGCGCTCGAATGCGTGTCGCAGCCCCTTACGGATCAAATCGTGATCGTCGACAAGGAGGACCTTGGTGCGCGTGGTCGGCGCAGGACTGGTCGACATGCTCGGGTTACTCCCCTTCTGGAGCGGAAACGCTATCCCGCACGCTATCGCGCCGGGCGGATGTTCCAAGCACCACGGCCACGGTTGTCCCGCTGGGGTCTCGCGGCGTGATCCGCAGTCTTCCCCGGATCCGCTCCGCGCGTTCGGCCATGATGGTCAGTCCATAGCGGCCGTCCGGCCGATCGTCGGCGAAGCCCTTGCCGTCGTCGGAGACCTCGATCTCCGCGTACGGCGGGTCGACGGTGCACGTGACCCACAGGTTGGACGCCCCCGCGTGCTTGCGGGCGTTGGTGATCGCCTCCTGGGCGATGCGGAGCAGCTCGGCCTCGGTGGCGGCGGGCAGCCGCGCCGTGGACTCGTCGAACGTGAAGTGCACCCGCAGGCCGGCCGAGGTGCCGAGCGTGCGGGCGTACTCGGCGATGGCCGCCGCCAGCCCGCCGTTGCGGTCGACCTCGGAGCGCAGTTCGAACAGGCTCAGCCGCAGCTCCGTGATGACCCGGGTGACCTCGCCACGCAGCGTGCGCAGTTCCTCGGCCGTCTCGTCGGCGCCCTCCGGCAACGTCGCCTGAGCGTTGTCGATGCCGTACCCGACCATCACCAACTCCTGCGCGACGCCGTCGTGGATCTCGCGGGCCAGCCGCTGGCGCTCCTCATTGGTCGCGAGCGAACGCACCTCGTCGAACAGCAGCGCGGCCTCGAGCCGCAGCGCGGCCGGGCCGGTCGCCTCGAGCACGCGCGCGACGACGGCCGGCGGGTACGCGTTGGTCACGTCCGCCTCGAGGATCGCCAGTCCGATCGTACGTACGCCGGCGACCAGGGGCACCACCAGCGACGAGGTGTCGCCCCCGTGATGCGACCGGGCCTGCGACCGGCTCGCGGTCATCGGCTGCTGGGAGGCCCAGGCGTCCGCGATCGCCGAGTCGGAGTCGAGCGTGACCTCCCAGTCGATGCGTTCAGCGCCGGTCTGGGCCAGCACGTCGAGCAGGCCGCCGCCGCTGGCCGACAACACGGCCGCGCGCTGCGCCGGCGCGACCGCGCGGAGTTCCTCGAGCAGGTGCTCTGAGATGCCGCCCGGGTCCAGCGTCGCGCCCGGCAGCGAGCGGGCCACGCTGCGCAGCTGGGTCAGCAGCCGGGTCGCCTCGGCGTACGGCTGGGGCTGGTTGTCCCCCGGTTGGATGAACTGTCGCATCGCGTCGGCCGCGAACGTGATGATCGCGCCGAGGACCAGCCATTGCCCGCACGCGGCCAGATATCCAGGCTGGGTGATCGGCGCGACGTCGCCGGTCACCGTGCCACCCACGACCAACGCTACCGCGGCCACGCCGAGAAGGGCGGCGCCCTCGGTCGGCCGCCGGCGCAGCGCTGCGGTGAACAGTGGCACGGCCAGGTACGGCAGCACCGCCTCGGCGCCGAACCCCGCGTACACGGTCCCGTTGATGTCCGCCGCGGCCGCGATGGATCCGGCCGCCAGCCCGGTCACCGCCACCTCCGCGAACCGCCCTAGGGGCGCCGCGATCCGGTGGTCCGGCGCGATGAACGCCGGCAACGCCGCGACCAACAGCAGCGCGATCCAGCGCAGCTGGCTCACGTCCTTGGTGGCGATGAGGGTCAGCGCCGCCACCAGGGCGAGCATGACGATGCGCGCGGTCACGGCGAGCGGCTGGATCCGCGCGGGCACGCTGGCGGAGATTGGCACGTGACGGATGGTAGCCGGACCACCCCGGCATGGCCCATCCACGACTCGGCGGGACAGCCCCATCGACGGGGCAGCCCGGTCGCCGGAATTGTCGTGCGTAGCGGGTAACCTCCCCAACATGGCGGACACCTCGACGCAGTCGATCCAGGTCCATGCGCCCCTCGACCGCGTGGCCGCGGTGATCTGCGACTTCCCGCGGTATCCAGAGTGGGCCGAGGCGCTGAAACAGGTCGAGGTCGTGGAGGAATACGAGGACGGCTACGCCGCGCAGGTCCGGTTCGTGATCGACGCTGGGGTGCTGGCGGACGACTACACGCTCGAGTACGCGTACGCCGACGACCTGTCCCGCATCGAGTGGCATCTCGTCGCGCCGTCGAAGACGCAGAAGTCGCAGAGCGGCTCCTATGACCTGGTCGACAACGGCGACGGCACGACGACCGTGACCTACACGCTCGAAGTCGAGTTGTCGATCGGCATGCTCGGCATGTTCCGCCGCAAAGCCGAGAAGATGATCATGGACACGGCGCTGAAGCAGCTGAAACGCCGCGTCGAGAGCCTGGAGAAGGCCTGAGTCTGGTAAGGAGCACGAGATGGCAGGCACCGCGCGTGAAGAGGCGGAGCGGCTCGTCGCCACCGTGCTCGCGATGGCGGCACAGCGCAGCCCGGGCGGGGCGCCGGGCGGCCGCGACCGCGAAGACGAGACCCTATCCGGT
>JBKOWB010000142.1:0-12390 GCA_046724195.1 Actinomycetota bacterium | reverse complement strand
GGTGACGCCGAAGCCGCGCTGGCCGCCGAGCGCGACCGCTGCGCCCTCCAGCAACTCCGTCGGCGCGCCCGGCCGCGGCGACGCCGGCGCGCCCGGCTCCGGCGACCTCGGCGGCGGGCCGACCTCCGGATCCGCCTCGAGACTGCTCACCTGGTTCACGCTACCGGCCCGGGCGATCGGCGTACCGACCAATCCGGACACGGCGATAGGGGTCCCATGGGCTTGACGAGTCTTGTAACGTGGCCCGGGTTCGCGGAGGAGGGGTCCCAGTGCGCCGACGCGCCCGCCGTACCGTCGCGGCTGTGGCTCTGCTCGTCCTCGCCGGATGCGGTACCGACCGCCCCGGCCACGACGTCGCCGCGGCGCCACCGCCGACGGCGTCGGCCCGGCCGAGCGCAGTGACGTCCGCACCCGCCCGCTCGCAGCCGCCGGCGCCGAAACCGGCGCAGCTTCCGCTCGGCGGCACCACCATCTTCCCGGCGTACCGGGTCGTCGCCTACTACGGCACCGCCGGCAACCCCACCCTCGGCGTCCTCGGCGAGGGCAGCCCCGACGCGATGCTGCCGAAGCTGCGCAAGGCCGCGCGCGGCTTCTCCGGCGGGCGCAAGATCCAGGTGGCCTACGAACTGATCGCGAGCGTCGCCCAGGCCGGGCCGGGCAAGGACGGCGACTACAGCCAGATGATCGACATGGCCAAGATCCAGCGGTACGTGGATCAGGCGCGCCGCAACAAGGTGCTGGTCATCCTCGACCTGCAGCCCGGGCGCGGGAACTTCCTGCCGCAGGCCCGGCAGCTCGAGCGGTTCCTGATCCAGCCGCACGTCGGGATCGCGCTCGACCCGGAGTGGCGGTTGCCCCCGGGCAAGGTGCCCGGCAAGACCATCGGCACGGTCCGCGCGGCCGAGGTTAACAGCGTCTCCGCGTACGTGTCCGGGCTGGTCACCCAGCACCGGCTGCCGCAGAAGCTGTTCGTACTGCACCAGTTCCGCGCGTCGATGCTGCCGGACGTGCAGCAGGTGCGGCAGCGTACCGGCCTCGCGATGGTGCAACACGTCGACGGTTTCGGCACCCGGAGCGAGAAGGACGCCACCTGGAACCGGCTGCGCCGGCCGCAGAAGTTCCACATGGGATACAAGCTGTTCTACGACGAGGACATCAAGCGATACGGCCCGACGGACGTGCTCAGGTTCAAACCGGTGCCAGAGCTGGTCAGCTATCAGTGAACCGGATTCACGCCGGGACCGCCGGCAGCACGCCGCGGCGGACGGCGTCGACCAGCCTCATGTAATCGGCCTCGACCTGGTCGGCGTACGCCTTGGCGAACCGGCACAGCATCTGGTCGAGCTTGTCGCTGCCGCCGATGTAGCCCGCGATCATGGACGCGCCGCTGGTCCGGGCGTGGCTCTTGGCAAGCAGGTAACCGCAGATCCCGGCATAGTCGCCGAGCGCGGCCGCGTCGATGTCCTCGACCAGGATCGCGCCCTTCATGTCGCGGAACTGCCGGACGTAGAACTGCTCGTCGCCGACCGTGGTCCAGCCGAGCAGCGGGTCGCTGACCGTCTGCAGCGCCTGCTGGTACTCCACCACCCGCTGGCCCTGGTGCCGGTGCCAGGCCGCGTCGCCGTGCTGATGCCGCGCCACCACCGACCGTCGGGCCTGCTTGAGCTGCAGGAACACCACGTCGTCGGGGCTGCTGCCTTCGCACAGGGCCACATACGCGCGCAACCCGACCGACCCCACGCCGACCACCTTGTGCGCGATGTCCACGATCCGGTACCCGGCGATGATGCGTGCCCAGTGCGGCGGCAGCGTGTTCAGGTAGCCGTCCAGCGCCTCGGCCAGCTGCTCATACTCGGCCTCGCTGGGGCGGGTGATCAGCGGCGGCTCCTCGACCAGGCGGGCGCTGCCATCCCGCTGTTCGGTGAACCGGGGGAGCGCGCGGTCGCTGGTCCGGCGGCGGGCGCGGCGGGCGGCGCGTTCGATCTCCTCCCGGAAGCTCGCCCGGGTGGCGGCGGCCCGCAGCCGATCCACGTCCAGCCGGTCGAACGACCGCGCCAGCAGCGGCTGGGCGGCAAGGTGGCCGATCTGCTCGCGGTACTCCGCGACGCAGTGCGTGACCGCGTCGGCGCATGCGCTCTCGCGGAAGCCGTTCTGCCGGCCGCCCACGTACACGCTGGTGACGAGCCGCCGCAGGTCCCATTCCCACGCGCCGGGATGGGCCTCGTCGAAGTCGTTGAGGTCGAACACCAGCTCGCGCTCGGGCGAGGCGTAAAAGCCGAAGTTGCCCAGATGGGCGTCGCCGCAGATCACCGGCGTGATCCCGGTAGCGGGCAGCCCGGCGAAGTCGTCGGCCATGATGTTGGCCGAGCCGCGCAGGAAAGCGTACGGGGACGCCACCATCCGGCCGACCCGGATCGGGATGAGCCATGGCACCCGGCCCTCGTGGGCCCTGATGAGCTGCTGGACCGGATCGACCCGGTCGTCCGCCGGCGTCCAGTACCCGAGGTTCGACCGCGGCGCGCGTTCGCGGAGCCGGCGGCCCAACTCGTAGCGCTCGGCACGGGGTCGGGCGGGCAGGCGCAGCGACGCGAAGCCATCGTCCTGAGCCGTATCCAGCACGACGTGGCCGTTGGTGAGCACCGCCTCGTCCATCAGCCTTCAGCGTACGGGCCCAGGGTGAACGGCCGGTGACGCAGCGGTAGCGTCAGCGGGCGGCGGCCAGCCCGGGGATTGCCGATGCTTGCCGCGCAACCGGCGCGCAATTGCCGGGCTCCCGTTTCCAATGCCCGATGGGCGGACGTACGCTCGTGGCGTGGATCACACAGAGTCGGTACACACGCCCGCCTCGTGGGTCGTGGTGGGTCTCGACAACGGCGGCACATGCAACAACGCCACCGTGCTGGACGCGACGGGTCGCTTTCTCGTCGATCAACTGGTGGAGAATCTCAGCCTGGTTCAGGAGGGCCCCGAGTCGGCGGTCGAACAGCTGGCCGCGGCGTTCACCGACATCCTGACGATGACCAGCACGCCGCTGACGCTGGTGCGCGCGGTGGGCCTGGACACGCCCGGCCCGGCCAGCGCCGATGGCGTCATCTCGTCCAAGGGCGCGACGAACTTCTCGCAGGTCTCCTGGCACGGCTTCGACATCCGGGGCGCCCTCGAGCAGCGGATCGGCCTGCCGGTGATTTACAACAACGACGCGAACGCGGCCGCGCTCTACGCCCACCACCGGCACTTCGGTCCGGACGCGATGGGGCGGTCGTCGGTGGCCGCGATCGTCGGCACCGGCCTGGGCGGCGGTGTGGTGGAGAGCGGCAGGGTGGTCAGCGGCGCGGCCGGCATGGCGGGCGAACTCGGCCACGTGCAGATCCCGCTGCAGGGCGTGCTCGAGGACGATCAGCCGATGCCGCAGTGCAACTGCGGGTTCGAGGGGGACGTGGAGAGCGTCGCCTCGCTGACCGGCATCAAGAAAAACCTGCTGCAGTACTGGCTGACCAGGTTCCCGGACCACCCTCTTGCCCAGGAGCCGATCGACAAGGCCGCGAAGCTGCTGCGTTCCTACGGCGAAAAGGAGGACCCGCTCGCGCTCGCCGTGTTCGGCCAGCAGGCCAAGGCGATCGGCAAGCTGTTCACCATCGCCGCGAACTTCACCGACCCGGACGCGTACTTCCTCGGCGGCGGCGTGGTCGAGGCCGCACCGAAGTTCCGGCAGTGGTTCCTCAACACCGTCCGCGAGCACACCCAGCTGCGCCGCGAGCAGGCCGCCGTGGCCGACTTCGCGCTGGTGCCCGACCGCGACATGGCGGGCGCGCGCGGCGCCGCGGTGGCCGCCCTGGACCGGGTGCAGTCCAGGTAGCGCCGGTTAACATCCATCGATCGCCCTAGATATCGATCACTCTCTTCAGTAGCGTCGCGTATGCCGTCCGTGGCGGGACCCGGACGGGGCTGAAGAGGGGACACCTGATGCGACGAAGCATCGCGATCATCGGGGCGGTCGTGCTCGGGCTCGCGCTTACGCAGGGCACCGCGCATGCCACACGGCCCAAAGCGGATCCGGGACCGAGCGCCGGGCAAGAGGTGTCGCTGGCCGCCGGGGTCGGGGTGGCCGCGAAGGCCGCTGCCGGCGCCAAGCCGGCCGGGCCCAACCCGTTCCTGGCCCTCGTGCCCGACGCCACCAAGGTCGACTACGCCGGCTGGGCGAAATACCTGAAGGGCCAGGCGGGCGCGAAAGCCGCGGCGCGCCTCAAGGCGCTGGCCGCGAGCAAGTCGCCGGCGCTCGAGGTGGCTACCGCGGCACCCATCGCCATCGACGAGGACGAGCCCGGCGGCACGTCCGGCTCCAACGACACTCCGGCCACCGCGCAGGAGATCGCCGACTTCGGTACGGGCGCGAACAAGGCCCCGAAGATCCGGATCCTCGGCAGCCTGGACAACGAGCAGATCACGATCACCTCGATCTCGCCCAGCACCGAGGACGACGGAGCGATCCCCCTCGCGGCCGACACCGGGATCGGCACCTTCCGCAGCGGCGCCACGACCACCGGCACGGTCGGCGACGGACCGCACGGTTCCGCCGGTACGGGCACCAACGACTACGACTTCTACAAGCTCACGGCGGATGCCGGCGACGTGATCACCGTGAAGACCGCGACCCCGACCGGCTTGCTGGACACCGTGGTCCTGCTCTACGACACCGCTGGGAACCTGCTCGCGTCCAATGACGACTTCAGCGGCCTGGACAGCCAGCTGCAGTACAAGACACCCACGTCCGGCACGTACTACGCGGCGGTGGTCGGGTACCGCGGCATCCCGATCGACCCGTTCGACCCGGCGCTGGGCACCGGCGGCGGCAGCGAGGGTCCGTATACGGTGACCATCACGGCAGGTGCGGTCGACACCGACTTCTTCGCGATCAAGCTCAGGGCGGGCGACGTGATCGGCGCGTCGGTCGCAGGCTCGGCGACGTACCTTACGGTGTACGACACCGCGCCGCGCGAGGTACACGGATCGCAGCAGGACGCGTCGTTCATCTATCCGATGGACTCGCCGCTGCCCGGCGGCGGGAAGGCGGTCACCGACTACGTGGCGACGAAGGCCGGCTGGCACTACATCGGCGTCGCGGCCGGCAGCGGCTCCTATGACATCACCGTCGAGGGATACCGTCCGCCGCTGCAGGGCGCCAAGCCGGCCCAGACGCTGTTCCTGGACTTCGACGGGGCACGCGTCAACACCGGCGTCTGGGGCGGTACGGGCAACGTGCAGCTCAGCCCGTTCTCGGCGTTCGTGGCCAAGTGGGGCCTGACCAACGCGGATCGGGACGCGCTGATCGACGCGGTCGTGGCCGGGGTCACCGAGAGCATCAAGCAGGACATGATCGACAGCGGTCTCAACAGCCGGTTCAAGCTGAAGATCCTGAACAGCAAGGACGACCCGGACCCGTGGGGCAAGCCGAACGTCAGCCGTGTCATCGTCGGTGGCACGATCGCGGAGTCCGGCATCGACACGATCGGCATCGCGCAGAGCATCGACCCGGGCAACTTCGAGACCGAGGAGACCGCGCTCGTCCTGCTCGACGTGCTCAGCGAGCCAGCGGGCGGCCCGGCATCGCTGAACACCTACCTGACGCCGGAAAGCGACCGGATCGCGTTCATCGGCCACGCGCTGGGCAACGTGGTCGCGCACGAGAGCGGGCACTTCTTCGGCAACTTCCACACCGACAACCTCGACGCACGGGCGAACATCATGGACGCCGGCGGCGCGGGCTTCGACACGCTGTTCGGGGTCGGGCCGGACGGGGTCGGCGGCACGGCGGACGACCCCGACGTCGACTTCGGCGAGGACGCGTTCCTGCCCGCGGAGGGCTTCACCGGGACCGAGGACACGCTGGGCCGGATCGCGTTCGGCGTGACCAGCTGATCGACGTGACCGGCAGGCGCCATGCCTGCCGGGCTGGCTGGGCATGCCCTCCTGGCCCTCGCTGCGCTCGGTGCAGTCGGTCATGCCGGGCTGGCTGGGCATGCCCTCCTGGCCCTCGCTGCGCTCGGTGCAGTCGGTCATGCCGGGCTGGCTGGGCATGCCCTCCTGGCCCTCGCTGCGCTCGGTGCAGTCGGTCATGCCGGTCACTCCGTGAGGGCGGCGTCGACGTCGTGGTGCAGCGACAGATACCCGGTCAGCCCCAGCGTGTCCAGCAGCCGGCGAAGGAAGCCCGACGGCGCGGCCAGCCGGACCCAGCCGCCCCGCTCCATCGCCCGGCCGTGAGCGGTGACCAGCACGCCGACGCCCATCGAGTCGCAGAAATCGAGGCCGGACAGGTCGACGACCACGCGCGGACTGGGCCGCTCCACGAGCCGGTTGAGATTCGCCTTCAGCGACGGCGCGGTGTCGATGTCGAGGGAGCCGCGCAGGATAAGTACGGCCGTGTTGGGCGGGCGGTGCGCGACCGAGACCTGCATGGCGATGTCGCTTTCATGGTGGGGAGCGGGGGCGGGTAAACGATTGGTTACACAATATTCGATGGTTTCGCTGTGCTTGACGGCTTCGCTCCGCGCGGCGGGCGCGATCGGGCGGCCTTCTACCACGCGGTAGCTTTGATGGTGTGGCAACAGAAATAGGCGATCTCGTCGATGACTTCGAGCTGCCGGATCAGACCGGTGCTCCGCGGCGGCTCAGCGAGCTGCTCGCCGGCGGTCCGGTGGTGCTGTTCTTCTACCCGGCCGCGATGACCAGCGGCTGCACGGCCGAGAGCTGCCACTTCCGCGACCTGGGCGCCGAGTTCGCCGCGGCGGGCGCCCAGCGCGTCGGGATCAGCCGCGACCCCGTCGACAAGCAACGGCAGTTCTCCGACCTGCACGACTTCGACTACCCGTTGCTGTCGGACGCCGACGGCACGGTCGCGGCCGCCATGGGCGTGCGCCGGCGCCTGCCACTCGGCGCGCTGAGCACCCGCCGGATGACGTTTGTCATCGACACCGACCGCCGGGTGCTCGACGTGATCCACAACGAGCGGAACATGGACGAGCACGCCGACCGGGCGCTGGCAACGCTCAGGGCAAGGTCGGCACCGGCCTAGAGCTCGTTCCTCCACCTCCGGCCGCTGCGGCCGATGAGACGGTCGGAGTCCGTGGGTCCCCACGAGGCCGCCTCGTAGGTCGGGATCGGCGACGGGTCGTTGGCCCAGTGCTCGATGATCGGGTCCACGATCCGCCAGCACTGCTCGACCTCGTCGGTGCGGATGAACAGCGTCGGGTCGCCGAGCAGGGCGTCGAGCAGCAGCCGCTCGTACGCCTCCGGCGACTCCTCGCGAAACGTCTTGTCGTACGAGAAGTCCATGCTCGCGGTCCGGACCCGGAACGAATGGCCGGGCACCTTGGCCCCGAACCGCAGCGAGATGCCTTCGTTGGGCTGGATCCGCAGGATCAGCGCGTCCGCCTCCAGCTCGGTGAGCTGGTTGGTCGGGATCGGCAGGTGCGGGGGCCGCTGGAACTGCAGCGCCACCTCGGTGACCCGGGCCGGCATCCGCTTGCCGGTACGCACGTAGAACGGAACGCCGGCCCACCGCCAGTTGTCGACGTTGAGCCGCATCGCCGCGTACGTCTCGGTACGCGACAGCGGGTCCACGCCCGCCTCGTCACGGTAGCCCGCCATCAGGTCGTCGCGGGTGCCGCCGCGGGTGTACTGGCCGCGTACCGCGAGGTCGGCGATGTCGCGGTGGGTGGGCAGCCGGATCGCCTGCAGCAGCTTGACCTTCTCGTTGCGCAGCCCCTCGGCGTCGAACGAGGCCGGCGGCTCCATCAGCGCCAGCGCGAGCACCTGCAGCACGTGATTCTGGACGATGTCGCGCATCGCGCCGGCGCTCTCGTAGAAGCTTCCGCGGGTGCCGACGCCGAGCGTCTCGGCGACGGTGATCTGCACGTGGTCGATCCAGGTGCGGTCCCAGATGGGCTGGAAGATCGAGTTCGCGAAGCGCAGCGCGATCACGTTCTGGACCGTGTCCTTGCCCAGGTAGTGGTCGATCCGGAAGACCTGGGGCTCGTCGAACACGGCGTGCACGGTCGCGTCCAGCCCGCGGGCCGTGGTCAGGTTCTTCCCGTACGGCTTCTCGATGACCAGCCGGGTGAACGAGCCCTCGCGGGGGTGGTTCAGCCCGGCACCGGCGAGGCCGTTGATCACCGGCTCGAACGCCTCGGCCGGCGTGGAGAGGTAGAAGAGCCGGTTGCCGGCGGTGCCGCGGCGTTCGTCCAGCTCGTCCAGCACCTCGGCGAGCTGCTTGTACGTCTCCGGGTTGTCGTAGCCGCCCGATACGTACCTGATTCCGCCCTCGAGCTGTGGCATGCCCGCGAGGCCGCGCTCGCCCAGCGCCCGTTCCACGAACTGCTCGTCGCTCATCGCCGTCCGGGCGACGCCGACCAGGGCGAACTCGTGGGGCAGGCGGCGGTGCCGGGCCAGGCTCTCGACCGCGGGGATCAGCTTGCGCCGGGTGAGGTCGCCCGAGGCACCGAAGATGACCAGAGTGGCAGGTGGGGCGCTGCGCTCCTGCGTGATCTGCGGGGCATTGTCCATGGTCCGTGTGTCCTCCGACCGGCGTCCGTGGGCGTCTGACTGAACCTTACGCAGCGCAGGGTGCGGAAGGTTCACGTTGGTACGGCGATGCGACCAGGGCCATGGCCGCAAAGGTGGCATAGCGGGTGCATCCGCCATTGGGCCAGCCGGCAAGAGCACGGCCGGGGCGGGAAGCCGAACCTTCCCGCCCCGCCGTGCGCAGGTCGTGGGTCGTGCCCTGGACCCCACCCGCCCGTCGTGTTCCGCGCCCCACGCGCATTGCACGACAACCCGCGCCCACCTGCGCGGGGAGCTTCTCCTATGACTCGTCTGAATCGTCGTGGTACCGCCACGAGGAGGCGCGTACCTTGGCGGCGCCGGTACCCGCGGCCACGGCCACGGGCTCCTTCTCGGTGACGTCGTCCGAACCGGGGACGTCGTCCGGACCGGTGACGTCCGCGTCCTCCTCCACGCCGCCGTCCGGCGCCGGCTTCCGGCGCGCCCGCAGGATCGCAACGACCGCGCCGATTCCGGCCAGCGCCGCCGCGATCCAGCCCAGGATCGACCACCAGCTCGGCCCCCGCTCGGCCTGCGCGACGACGGCCGCGAACGCCGCATCCTCGGAGTCGCTGCCGCCGGTGCCGGTACCGGCGGCCGGCGCGCCTCCGTGACCGGCGTGCGCCGCCGCCGCACCGGGCGCGGCCGGCGTCAGGTTGAGCAGCACCGGCGACATGGCCGGACTGGCCGCGCCGTCCGCGTACGTCGGCTTGACCGTGAACCGCATCTGGCTCAGCGTGGGCAGCGGTCCGAGCGCGATGGTCAGGTCCGCGTACCGGCCGGGCGGGATGGCCTTGCCGGGCATCGCGATCCAGGTGATGTCCTTGGCGGTGATGGTGACCGGCGTGCCGCCGTGGATCGTGGTCAGCGGCTGGGTCAGCTTCTGCTGGGTGATCTGCGGCGCCCAGTCGTCCACCGAGAGCGGGTAGACCTCGGCGATCGGGCTGTCGGGCGGCAGCACCAGCGTGACCCGGGTGATCGCACTCCGCGCGGTGTTGGTGACGCGGAACGTCAGGTTGGCGCCGCTGCCCTGCTCGGCGCTCGTCGGGCTGACCGAGACATCGGCCACGGCGGGACCGGCGACGGCGGGACCCGCCACGGCCAGCACGCCCGCGGCGGCGGCGACGGCCAGGACGCCCGCGCGGCGGGCCTTCACGAGATGCCTCACGACGGGTAGTTCGGATCCGCGCGCCGATCGGTTCAACGACACCCCGATTTTCTTCCCAGGACTTCGGCATGATGGGTCGCATGCGCGAGGTGTCCATCGGTGGCGACACGATCAGACTCGGTCAGTTCCTCAAACTTGCCGATCTCATCGACACCGGCGGTGAGGGCAAGATCCTGATCGCGTCCGGCGACGTGACGGTCAACGGCGAGGTGGACGTGCGCCGGGGCCGCCAGCTGCGCCCCGGCGATGTCGTCCGGGTGCTCGGCCGCGGGGCGCGGGTGGGCCGGTAAGTACGGGATGGCCGCTGACCAGGAGGAACATCGATGACCACCATGAACGGCGTGGTGCTGCCGGGCAACAGCACGGTCCGGCACATCACGCTTGAGGTACCCCGGCCCGGTCCGGGGCAGGTTCTGCTGGCCATGAAGGCGTCCTCGATCTGCGGCAGCGACATCCGTGCCATCTACCGCGAGCACCTCGGGCACGGGCCGGAGGCGTATCAGGGGGTGGTCGCGGGACACGAGCCGTGCGGGCAGGTCGTCGAGGTAGGCCCGGAGTGCAAGCGCCTGGAGGTCGGCGACCGGGTGGCCGTCTACCACATCGCCGGCTGCGGTGTCTGCGACGAGTGCCGCGGCGGTTACATGATCGGCTGCACGTCGCCGTATCGCGCCGCGTACGGATGGCAGCGCGACGGCGGCCACGCCGAATACCTGCTCGCCGAGGAGCGCACCTGCCTGCCCCTGCCGGACGGCCTGTCCTACCTCGACGGCGCGCTGGTTTCCTGCGGCTTCGGCACCGCGTACGAGGCATTGCTGAGGCTCGCCGTGTCCGGCCGTGATCGGCTGCTCGTCACCGGCCTCGGACCGGTCGGCCTGGCCGCCGCCATGCTCGGTCGCGCCCTGGGCGCCGGGCCGGTGATCGGCACCGACATCTCGCCGGAGCGTCTGGCCATCGCCGTCGAGCTCGGGCTCGTCGATCACGCCGTGCTCGCCGGCGACGAGGCCGAGGCGCGGATCGCCGACCTCACCGACGGCCAAGGCTGCGAGGCCAGCGTGGACTGCTCGGGCAGCGCCGCCGCCCGGCTCGTCGCGCTGCGCAGCACCCGTACCTGGGGGCGGTGCGCCTTCGTGGGGGAGGGCGGCCACGTCACGCTGGACGTCTCCCAGGAGCTCATCCACCGCCAGATCACGCTGCACGGCTCCTGGGTCACCTCGCTGCGGCACATGTCCGAGCTGCTGGCCAACCTGGTCCGGTGGAACCTGCGCCCGGACGTCACGGTCACCAGCCGCTTCGCGCTCACCGACGCCGGCGCGGCGTACCAGGTGGCCGACGCCGGTACGGCCGGAAAAGTCGCGATCGTTTTCGACTGAAATGGGAACCGCCGCGATGCTCAGCTCGTCTGAGCCCGCATGACCAGACTCCGTGGCTCATGGACGGCCGCCGTCACCGTGACCCTGTTCCTGCTCACCGCATGCGCCCGCCCCGGTGACGTCCCGGGTGGTGCCGGTCCGTCCGGCCACGAGAGTTCTGCCCCGGCCGACGCCGACGCACTGGTCCTTCGCGTCGAACACATCGGCGGCTTCGTCGCCCCCGACCAGATGGTCGGCCGGTTGCCGGTGGTCAGCGTATACACCGACGGCCGGGTCATCACCCAGGGCCCGCAGATCCTCATCTATCCCGGTCCGGCCCTGCCCAACCTGCTGGTGCAGCAGCTCGACCCGGCCACCGTCCGCGGCCTCATCGACAAGGCGGTCGAGGCCGGGGTCCGCTCAGGTGCCGACCTGGGCCAGCCGGGGGTCGCCGACGCACCGACCACCCGGATCACCGTCGCCGCGCCCGGCGGCACGCGGACCCTGGACGCGGTCGCGCTGACCGAGGCGCAGGCGGACGACCCCCAGCTCACGGTCGCGCAGCGCGCGGCCCGGGCCAAGCTCGCCGCGTTCGTGCAGGAGCTGAGCGACCTGTCGGCGGCCAAGGGTATGCCGGAGGCGCAGCCCTACCAGCCGGAGGCGGTGGCCGCGCTCGCGAGGCCGTACACCAAGCCGTCCGACGGCCTGCCCAAGCAGCCCGACCCGGTCGCGTGGCCCGGGCCCGCACTGCCCGGCGAGACGCTGTCCGGCACGACCGGCTGCGTGACGGCGTCCGGCTCCGACGCCGCCAAGGTCCTCGCCGCCGCGACGGCCGCGAACGCCATCACACCGTGGACCTCAGGCGGCAAGCAGTGGTCCGTCGTCTTCCGCCCGCTGCAGCCGGACGAGACGGGGTGTGCCGCCCTCAAAGCCACGCGATGAATTTCCACCACGACGACGAGCGTGGCAATGCAACCACATGGACTTGCCTGTTCGGGCAGACGCCTCTCCCGTGGTGAACGACTCGCGCCCAATCTTCGTAGTGTCCCTCACGGGGCGGCTGCGCTCCGCTGACCGGACCGCGAATCGAGAGGGACACCCGTGACCCGACGGATCCTCGCCCGTACCGCCGCTGCTCTCGCCGCGGGCGGCTTCACCGCCGCCGTGGGCTTGGCGCCCGCGGCGCCCGCGTTCGCGCACGGCGCGCCGGTGCAGCCGATCAGCCGCACGGCGCGGCCGGCGGCGAGGACGCCGGAGCGCCCGCGTGCAAGGCCGCGC